>DATBLC010000416.1:0-23815 GCA_036555515.1 Binatia bacterium | reverse complement strand
ATCAACCTCGATGTTACGGTTGACGAACGACTTGGCGACTTCGTCGGCGATGAGCGCAAGATCAAACAGATTCTTCTCAATTTACTCTCCAACGCAGTAAAGTTCACGCCAGAGGGAGGACGGATCGGAATCAGCGCCAGGCAAGCTGACGGCTCCGTGGAGATCTCGGTCAGCGACACTGGGATCGGAATCTCGCCTGAGGACCAGTCGAAAATCTTCGAGGAATTCCGCCAGGTGGGAGGCGACTATGCGCATAAGACGGAAGGAACGGGGCTCGGGTTAACCTTGGCCAAGAAGTTTGTCGAACTGCACGGGGGAAAGATCTGGGTGGAGAGTGAGGTCGGCAAAGGCTCTACCTTCAGCTTTACCTTACCTGAGAGATCATCGCCGCCAAGTTGAATCCTGATCGTGGAGGATAATGATAAAAACCGTCAGCTTGACCCCGGCGAATGTCGTCTCCCCAGCGTATATCGCGAGCAGGGGCGAATGGGGACATCTGATATTCAGTCAGCAGACCACCTGCGATTCGATGTCTCTCGCTCGGTGATACGTTCCCTCACTGGCTCATTCGCTCGATACTGTGTAGCCTGATGCTATAGAGCGCAAGAATCACCGCCGCGGCTAGGACACCAGATCCCTTGATACACGTTCGCCTATCAAGAGTCCTCCTCTTTCGGACGATGGAACCCTGTCACCTAACGGCTGGAACGAGTTGTTAGGCCGCACTGAGTTGCACCTTTCGACACGCCAGCGGCGATGGCTATCTGGGGACGCGAGAGATCAAGCAGGAACGTAGGTCAACCTGATTACATCCTCGCCAATCCGGTCATGAGTCATGAGACGGAGCGGCGGCCGGGGTCCGGCGAAATACGGTTTGCCGTGACCAAGCACGACGGGATGCAGGTAGATTCGATACTCATCGATTAGGCCAAGTTCGGTGAGGCTGTGCGCCAAGTTCGGGCCAGCGACTTCGATCTCCCCATCGCGCTCGGTCTTCAGCTCGCGAATCGCGCCCTCGAGATCATTCTCAACGAGCTTGGCGTTGGGGCCGACGGACTTCAAGGTGCGCGAGACGACCCATTTCGTCTGCTTCCGCCACGCCGCCGCGAAGGCGTGTTCCTCTGCATTCCATTCAGGATGATCGTCATCCCAGTAACGCATGATCTCATACATTTGACGACCGTAGACGCTTCCGACCTGCCCCTGAGCCTCCTCAATGAAGTGCCGGAAGAGCGTGGGGCTTGGCGCAAACGCCATGTGGTCGACGTAGCCGTCCAGAGACTGGTTCATTCCGAACACGAGCTTAGCCATATCAATTCCTTCTCGAGCAGTATATCCGCGCGGCCTCTTACCCTCGTTGATGGATGACCGAGACCCTGCAGGTTATGCGGCCTAACCGGTAATATACAGACCGGCTTTTGTGGATATCAATATCGGCAAACGCCGCCGGCAAGATGAGGGCTGATCCTTTGAGCCTTGCTTCCTCGGCTGTGTTTGTTTTGTGCCTGAACCTGGGCAGGAACATACACCTTCCATTGTCGAAGAAAAACCAAGCAGGCCTCGAAATAGTTGGGGTTTCTCACTAACGTTCTGTTCCTGTCCGCTCGGACTTGACTCTTAATCAACGGGTCCGGATTCGAGTCTCCGGTAGCCCATCAAAACTTATTTTCAACCGTTCATCCATCGTCATTGCGCTCAATTGGCGATCCAGGTTTTTAAGAGTCCGCCGCTGGTTGACGTCCAATTGTCACTTATACCTGCTTCAAATCCTCTGACCTTTTGCGCGAACGTGAAGAAACGCGGTGTAAATACAAAAGGCGCCTCGGGAACGTCCTGGTGAATAATTCGGATCGCCTTGGCGTAGAGCTCGTAGCGCTTCTTGAAATCGCTGATGGACCCGGCCTCGCGGACCAATCGATCAAATTCCTCGTTACAGTAAGCGGAGTAGTTTAAGATCCGTCTTGGGCCCTTCTTGGGTTCGTCACAGCCGAAGCGGAAGGGATACGAGTCTCCGGGGTCGACTACGGGTTCTGCTCCACTGAGAACCATCTGGAAGTTTCCATCGCGCCGGACGCTTACATAGCGGGCGTGTTCCATGTAGTCAACTCTGGTCTTTATGCCGGCGCTGGCGAGCTGTTGTTGCAGAATCTGATTTTCTTCTTCCTCGCCGGTGCGCGCGACAATCACCACTTCGAGTTCCGGACCCGCCCCCGCTTCCTTCAGCAGCGCTTTAACCTTGGCGGGATCGCGTCGGATCTCGGGAAGGTCCTTCACGAACCAGGGGCTGGTTTTCGGAATGCCCCAAACCGTGGCCGGCTCGCCAAATCCCCAATGGGCGCCTTTTAGGAACTCGCGCGCATCAAAAGCATGGAGCGCTGCCTGGCGAATCTTGAAGTTGTTAAAGGGCGGCTGTGTGACGTTGAAGACGAGGCGGCGAAAGCCGGCATACTTCGCTTCGGCGATCTGGATGCCCGGCATCTCGCCGCTGATGATCTTTCGCACAAAGGCGTAAGGCGTGCGCTCGATGATGTCGAGGTCGCGGCTTCGCAGCGACAAAAATCGGACCTGATCATCCAGCACCGGTTTAAGCACGAGCTCGTCCAGGTAAGGGAGACCTTTCTGCCAGTAGTTTTTGTGGCGCGACAAAACGATCTCGCGGGCCACTTTGTAATCTTTGAAAACGAATGGACCGGTGCCGGGAGGAAAAGCGGGAAGGTTGGATTTCCCGGTCGGAATGGAGTCCTTGGGGACAACGACAAATGCCGTGATGCTGCTCACTTGTACGAGGAAAGCGGCTTGCGGCTGCTTGAGGACAATTTCGGCGGTGTACTTGTCCTTGGCTCTGACCTCGTGCAGGTTTCTCAACAGCGTCAATCCGGTCGCCTGGTTTTTGGGATCCATGGCATAGTCGATACTCCACTTGACATCTTCGGCGGTCAGTTCCTTGTCGTTATGAAACTTCACTCCGCGGCGCAGAGTGAAGGTGTAGGTCTTTTCGTCTTTGGATAGCTTCCAAGACTCGGCCAGCGCGGGGATGGGTTGCTGCCGGTCATCCAGGTCCAGGAGCGTCTGAAACATCAGTTCCCGAACGAAACTGTCTGTGGATTGTGTTCGATAGAACGGGTTGAGCGAGATGATGTCTTTGGCGATGCCGAAAACCAGGCGCCCTCCATACTTCGGGCTTTCCGCGCCCCAAGCCGACGCCGCGGAAGAAACGAGCATAGCGAGCCCTAAACCGACAAACCAAATACGCTTCATAGGCTCTCCTTGACTTGCATGATTGCGTGGATAATATCCGCCAAGCGGTAGCCGGATGTCAAATAAACCATTGGTTGAACGAGGGCAGTCAAAGTCAGTTTCACTTTACTGAATTGAATTCGCAATTGGCGTTTGTCCAAAAATCCCCCCTTCCCCCCTTTTTCAAAAAGGGGAGGGGAATAAAGAGTCTCCCTTTGTAAAAGGGAGATTTAGAGGGATTTTCAACCTGGCCAAAGCGACTTTTACGCGACCCCTGATCGTTGAACCACGCGCGACGCCGGCTAAACCTCGTGGCAAGCCGCCCAGTGGCGCGCGCGCTTTTCTTCCGGCAAAGGCTCCGAGAACTTGCAGCGATCGACGCGCAGCGGGCAGCGTGGCTCGAGCCGGCATCCTGGAGGGGGATTGAGCGGCAAAAGCACCTCACCGCCTAACATGGCCGTCCGTTGCTCCATGAACGATTCAGGCGTTGGATTGGAGGCGATCAGACCCTTAGTATAGGGGTGGAGAGGAAGTTTGAATATCTGCTCAACCGGAGCAATCTCCATGATCTTACCCGCATACATCACCGCCACCGTATCGGCGAGGTATTCCACCACGTTGAGGTCATGGGAAATGAATAGCATGGTAAGTTTGAGATTGCGTTTAAGCTCCCGGAAAAGATTGAGCACCTGCGCCTGCACCGAAACGTCGAGAGAAGAAACCGGTTCGTCTGCGATGAGCAGTTTGGGGCGCGGCGCCAGGGCGCGGGCGATGCCGATTCGCTGGCGCTGGCCGCCGCTAAATTCATGGGGATAGCGGTACAGGCAATCCGAACTAAGTCCCACCAGTTCGAGGAGCTCTGCAACTCCGTCGATTTTCTTCGCGCCTTTCAGGCCATGATAGAGCGTCAGCGGCCGGCCGACGGTTTCAAGTACCTTCATGCGCGGGTTAAGTGAGGCAAACGGGTCCTGAAAGACCATCTGAATATCCCGCCTGATCTGGCGCACCTGCCGTGCGGGCAAGCTCAGGATTTCTCGCCCCTGAAAACGAACGTGGCCCTCGCTGGCTGTAATCAGGCGCGTGATAAGACGCGCGGTGGTGGATTTCCCGCATCCGCTTTCTCCTACCAGCCCGACCGTTTCGCCCTCGTTGATTACGAAGCTGATATGGTCCACCGCTTTGAGGACTTTTGGTCCGTGCAGCAGGCGGCCGAGAATATCGCCGCTCAAGTCAAAATGTTTGGTTAGACCTTCGACTTCGAGCAACGCCATCATTCACCCGGAAAATAACAAGCAACTCCATGATCGTCAGGTCTGATTTCCAAGGGCGGCGGCTTGGCGCGGCAGATTTCTTTGGCCTTAAAGCAGCGCGGGTGAAATCTGCAGCCTGGCGGAGGCTCGAGCAGGTTGCAAACATTTCCAGGAATCGCCTTGAGAGGCTCCTCCCGCCGTTCGGGTCGCGGCACCGCCCGCAGCAGGCCAATGGTATAGGGATGGAGTGGGTTGCCAAAAAGCGACTTCTTGTCGGCGAACTCTACCACAGAACCCGCGTACATGACGCCGATGCGGTTGCACAGGCGCGCCATCACCGCCAGGTTGTGAGAGATGAAGAGCAAAGCCATTTTCATCTTCTCCTTAAGTTCTTCCAAAAGCTCAAGGATCTGAGCCTGAATCGTTACGTCCAGTGCGGTGGTCGGCTCATCGGCGATCAGCAGCCTGGGCTGGCAAGCCAGCGCCATCGCGATCATCGCTCTTTGCCTCATGCCACCGCTCAACTCGTGGGGATAGCGCGGCATAATGGCTCTAGGCGACGGCACGCGCACGGCGTTAAGAATATGTTCCGTCCACTCCCGGCCGATTTTTTTTGAATGACCGAGGTGGATGCGATAGCCTTCGGCAATTTGCTCGCCGATGGTAAAAGACGGATTGAGCGAGGTCATGGGCTCCTGAAAAATCATGGAGATTTTGCGGCCGCGGATTTTTTCCATCTCATGCTCGGATCTCTTTAGCAGATCATCGCCCTCAAGGAGGATTTCCCCGCCGACGATTTTGCCGGGAGGCGACGGGATAAGGCGCAAGATCGATAGAGCCGTCGCGCTCTTGCCGCAACCTGTCTCGCCCACAATGCCCAGGGTTTCCTTCTCGTCAATGGTGAAGGAGACGCGGTCAACGGCGGTGAGCGTGCCGCGTTTGAGGCGAAACTCGACTGTAAGGTCCTTGACCTGAAGCAGCGGTGGATTCATCTATATCTCGTACTGGCGCGGGTCAAAGATGTCGCGCAGCCCGTCGCCGATGAGGTTAAAGCCAAGGATCGTAAATGAAATAACCAGCCCCGGGATGATCGCAACGTGGGGAGCAAATTCCATGTATCCGCGCGCTTCGCTCAGGATCAGTCCCCAGCTCGGCGCCGGCGGGGGAAAACCTAAACCGAGAAAGCTCAGAGAGGACTCGACGAGAATCGCGTGGGCGAAATCAAGGCTCACCAGGACGAGAATGGGAGCGATACAGTTCGAGAGGATTTGACAAAAAAGAATACGAGATTCCGGTTCTCCAGTCATGCGCGCGGCCTCCACATATTCCTTTTCTTTTTGTGAAAGCACGCTGCCGCGTACGACCCGGGCATATCCCGGCACCGAGGTGACGCCAATGGCGAGACAGAGGGTCAAAAAAGTCGGTCCCAGGGCCGCCACTAGAGTGATGGCGAGAAGCCTTCCCGGAAAGGCGAGAAAAGTGTCGATACACCTCATAATCAAGGTATCCACCCAGCCGCCGGCGTATCCCGAGAGCGCGCCGAGGGGAACACCGATTACGACCGCGAGGAGAACTGCACTCACGGCGACGCCCATGGCGATCCTGCTACCGTAGACCAGGCGGGTGAAAATGTCGCGGCCATAGCTGTCAGTGCCCAACAAATGCTCGCCAGACGGACGCATGAGCCGGTCGGCGAAGTTCATCTGGAATGGATCATGGGTCGCGAGGTGGGGTGCAAGGACCGCTGTCAGCGAAATCCACAGTACGATGACCAGGCCCAAAGCCGCAAGCCGGTTACGCAGGATGACCGTCAGGGCGTCGCGAAAGTGAGGGATAGCACTGCGCGGCTTAGGCGGCAAAGCCATCGGTCCTTCGGAAAACGGTGTAACGGTTGCTATGGCCATCGATTGCTTGCCTCCTTTGGCACAAAATCAACTAAGCGAGATGCGCGGATCCAACCATTTATACAAAACATCCACCAGCAGATTGACGACCACATAGGTGCAGGCGAGAAACAGGACCGCGCCCTGTAGCAGGGGATAATCGCGCGCGTAAACCGCTTCCAGCACCAATCTGCCAACACCCGGCCAGGCGAATATCGTTTCCACCACGGTGGATCCTCCGAGCAGCCGGCCCACCTGCAAGCCGATAACAGTGGTTGCCGCTATGAGCGAATTTCTCAAGGTGTGTTTGTAAACGACCAGTCGCCGCGGCACTCCTTTTGCCCGCGCCGTGCGCACGTAGTCGAGCTTGAGCTGCTCGAGCATCTCCGACCTGACATAGCGGGTTACGGTTGATGCCATATCAGTGCCCAGAACGATTGCCGGCAGGGTTAGATGCCAGAGAAACATTACGAGGTTAGTCGCCGGATCGACGTATCCTAACGTCGGAAACCATCCGAGATAGAGGCCGAAGCCGAGAATGAGAAGCAGGGCAAACCAGAAATTCGGCACGGCGATGCCGAATAGCGCAAAGCTCATGGCGCAGTAATCCCACATGGAATTTTGCCTGACGGCCGCCAGAGTTCCCGCCGGGACGGCGATCAGAGTTCCCAGGATCAGGGAGGCCAGAGCCAGATAAATGGTGGCCGGGTAACGCTCGATGACCGCGTCCAAAACTGGCCGCTCGGTGCGCAGAGATTGTCCGAGATCACCCTCGGCCAAGCGCCGAAGCCAGTTTAAATACTGGAGATGGAACGGCTGATCGAGTCCTAGCTTTTTGCGCAGAAGCTGATACTGCGTTTGGTCGTAACGCTCGTCCCCGAGCATGACTAGGACGGGATCTCCTGGCAGCAGGTGGATGATGGAGAAGATCAGAAAAGAGGCAAGCAAAAAAACCGGAATGAGTTGGAGCAGGCGTCTGAGAAGGTAGAGTATCACCAATCACTCCCCGTCTGGCGTTTGGCCGTCCGGCCGGCGCGTTCTTAACCCCGGATTCCGCAGTTGCGCACGACAGGAAGCGCGAGGCGCAACCCTTCCGTAGCAAAGTCTCAGCCGAAGGCTGATCCGCCTGTGGCGGAGATGCCGTCTGTTTCTGAGCCGCCGTCGAGCAGCGGTGCTTCGACGAACGTTAGAGATCCCAACAACGAAGTGCGAATGCGCAAAATGACTTTGAAATTTTACAGTTGGACGCCTTCGCTATTCCAGGGTTCCATCTCGCTTGCCGTCTCCTCAGTCGAACTGCGAAATCCGGGTTTGATGGTAGAGCGCGTCGATGAAACCGCTATCGTCGATCATGCGCACGTAGTGAGTGTCCCACACTTCCAGCGGCGCGATCGAATTGGCCAGCGGATCGTGAGCCACGTCGAGCTCGTAGAGATTTGTCACGGCCATAGGCGCTGGATACGGCTTCGGGCAGAGAAGCACGCTCCACTGGCCGTGCAAGTATTCGATTTCGTCGTCGCCGTCGAGACCAATCAAAGGCGCCACCTCGCGCGCGATAATGGCACAGCTCTTTTGTTTCTCGGTCTTGAAAAAATGCACGGCTTCGATCAGAGCCTTCAGGAATGTCACCGTGGTCTCTTCATTTGCGCGGACGAAATCCATGTTGGCGCAGATCGTCGTGTTGTGAATCACCGGAAGGGCTGGAAGCTCAATCGCGTTTAAGCCGCGTTTTTTTGCCTGAAGGTCGAAGGGCATATCGACATTGGCGGCGTCGACGTCGCGGCGGCTGACACGATCGATGCTGGACGGGCCAACGGCAAGGCGGGAGTCCGCGCCTTCGCCGTCGCGCGACGCCAGAACAAATTCAACTTTCGCTGGGTCGACGCCGGCGCGCTCGAGCGCCTGGCGCAGATTGCCCTGCACGCACGGCGCCAGTCCGGTGAGGATCCTCTTTCCTTCGAGCTGTTTGGGTTCGTGGATATCCGCCGAGCAGATCAAGCGATCATCCCAGTGATTCTGAGTTTGCGCCAGAAATGCCAACCGGCGGTCGCCGCGCGCACGGTAGACGTAGGGTTCGTGATGCAAGCCGCTAAGAAACTGGTATTCGCCGGATAGAAGGAGTTGCGCCCGCTCGCCGATCGTACGCGTCGGTTTGCCGCGCTGGGGCACCTTAGCCACGTCCAGTTCCAGCTCGAAGCCGTGCTTCTCGGTCACGCCCGAATCGCGGAACACGGCGTGCAACGGCATGTGAGAAATCGAGCTGCTGAGAACTTTGAGCTTTTCGTAACTGCCCAATTCAGTCCTTTCCAGCGGACGATTTGCCGGGATAATCCGGGTGGCGCAATAGCGCGCTGACGAACTGCTCAAGCATGGGCCGCCCGTGGATCAGGCGCGAATCGACCTTGACCTGCGCTCTGCCCGACTCAGACTTGAGGACAAAAAGACCCAGTTCCCTGGCTTCCAGCGCGGGCTTTACAATTGCCGCAAAATCCTCGGTGCTTGTGATGGTTGCGGCTTTTTTGACTCCCGCACCATGGGCCATCTTGGCGAGGTCGGCCGACCGAGCGGTGGCCGTGGCTCCCATATTGGCATAGGACTGATTATCGAACACCAGCGCAAGCAAATTGGGCGGGTTGACGTCGGCCAATGTCACCAGGCTGCTGGTGTCGAGCAGCAGGCTGCCGTCCGAATCGATGGCGATCACCTTGCGCTTGGGAAATGCCAAGGAAAGTCCCAGCGCGAAGGACACGCAGGTGCCCATGTTGAGGCTGTGAAAGTTGGCGCCCTGGGGCCGCAGGTACGCCCATTCCCTGGCGTTGCCGCCGCGGCTTGTAACCGTAAGCGCATGCTCATCGAGCCACGACGCCAACAATTTGAGACAGTCGAAACGTTTCACCATAGAACCTCGCCAGTGAGCAGCAAGACCAGTGGCGTGCCGTATTCCCGACAGGCGAAGTGGCTGTCGCGGATTTCGCGCTCGAGATCGTCCTTTTTTCTGATGATGCGGTAGGGAACGCGCAGGCTATTTAGCATGGGCTCGCCTAACTGCTGAAACATGAAAAGTTGGGCGCCGGAAACGCCGCTGCGGTCGCCGATGTCGCCACGATAGGAGGCCATGATCAAAACTGGAATGCCGTACAACACGCCCATCTGCGCCAGCGACCATGTTCCCACCAGCAGCCCGGCGATGCCGGTAACGAAAACACATCGGCGCCCGCCCAGAGAGGCGCCGGCGCAGAGCGAAATTCCGTTGCTTTCGCTAGCCACGGTGAGGCTGGTGAAGTAGGGGTCGCGGCGGATCTCCTCGGTAAGCGGTGAGGTCGGCTCCTCGGGAAGCGTTACGACGAGATCGATCTGTTCGGCTTTGAGGGTGTCGATAATTTTGTCGATCGTTTCTCGTTCCATCAATCCCCCGCAGAAAAATCCGGCCGACCGCCCTCTGGTCTGCCTGTAGTGCATATTGACAAACGCGCGACAGGTAGACTAAGTTGTCGACAATCTTGTATACAAAATTTATAAAAAAGGGAAATGGAAAATAGAAAATCCATAAGCGGTCACAAGGAAAACCTGGTGGACAAGGTTGTTCAGTACCTGACCCGTGAGATCCTTGCGGATCGACTTCGACCGAATCAGCGCATCAGCGAGATCACGGTTTGCAGAGAGCTGGGCGTCAGCCGCTCACCGGTTCGCGAAGCGCTGCGCATGTTGGAAAGGGATGGACTAGTTAAGCAGAGCGGCAACCGCGGCGTGGTTGTGGCCGACATCACGCCGGAAGAGGCCGACGAACTTTATCTCGTCCATGGTCACTTGATCGGCCTCGCCGCCCGGCTCGCGTGCCGGCGGTTGAAAGGCGAAGCGATGAGCAGCATGGCTAAAATGGTCGAGAACCTTCGTCAATGCGCGGAGCGAAAGGACCGCCACGGCTTTCTTGAAACGCGGGCTGAATTGGAACGATTCATCTGCGAGCACAGCTTCTCGTCGCGGCTGGCGCACTTGTTTGAAGTGATGGCCTATCCGAGCGCCCGCTATCGCGTATTTCATGTATCGGTTCCCGGATACATGGAAGAGGTTGTGCGCTGCTATGAGGGAGTATGCCATGCGTTTTCCCAAGGAGACGAGGCTGCGGCGGAACGATTCAGACTCGAAGTCATGGATATAGGGCGGGATTTGTTGCGGCGGTATTTCATCGAACCCCAATCGGGTTACAAGCAGCAGGACCAGACCACGGATCGTCCATGAGCCAAGAGCAAAAGCCTATCCGCATCGCTATCGGCGACAATCTGTGGAGCCGCGCTTTGGTCGATGGCAGCGTGCGCGTCGACGGCTTCGCCGTTGAGTTTCATTCCAAAGTGACTTTGCCGGACCGTCTTCACGGCGTGCGCGAAGGAAAATGGCAAGGTTCGGACGGCACGTTGACCGATTATCTGCTGGAGAAAGATGCCGCGCTCGGCGTCCCTAAGGTGGCTCTGCCAATCTTCATGTTGGGTGGTTTCCGCCAACGGACGTTGCTCATGCGCCGCGACGATGCGCGGGTGGAAGGTCTCAAAGGTCGAAAGGTGTTGTTGCCGCGTGTGTTGACTCCCGGGGCGGTCTATGTGCGCGGCTTGTTGGCCGATGAGTTTGGCATCGCGCGTGAAGCGATCGAATGGCATGCGATTCACGGCGCGGAAGAAGACGCCGATTGGAAGTGGCTCAAGGGTAGATTACACAAGCCGGAAGGGTTCGAAGCAGTGGTTGCTGCAGCGGAATTGCTGAGCGAGGGCAAGTTTCATGCCTTAATTCATCCGGGCGGACATGGCTTTTTCTCTCTATTCGGCGGCGACCAGATGATCGGCGGAACTTTGAAACGTTTTCCGGACCTGTGCGAGCCTTTGGGCAATGCCCAGGATATCGCCGCGTGGTTCAGGAAAACCAAGATCTATCCTGCCGTCCATGGTCTCCAGCTCAGAAACGACTGTCTCGACGCTAATCCGGGTCTTGCGGATGCGTTGGTGGACGCATTTAACCGCGCTTGGGCTGCCAGCGAAGCGCGCTTGGATGCGCGCGAGCGAGACCTTATCGAACGAGAGCGGTCGGCGCTTGGATTCGATCCTTACCGCTATGAGCTAGGCGAGGTGCAGCGCCACACGATAGAAAAATTGATGGACTATCTTCAGGCCGATGGTCTTTTGCGGCGCCGATTTACCGTCGAGGAGCTTTTTCCGCTCGCAGGTAAGCGATGAATCAAGATTTGGCGCCACTCTTGTTCAACGCGCGGCGCTTGCTGGTCTACGTCGAAGACCTGGATCGCGCTGTTGCATACTACCGGGACGTGCTTGGCTTCAAGCCGTTGGGCGGAGTTGCCGGGACCAATTTTGAGTTCGCCACTTCGGGCGCGCCTTTGGTACTCCACCGGGACGGTCGCGCGGCAGAGCTACCGCGCGGCCGAGTCGGTTTCGTGCCGAGCTTTCAGGTCGCCAACGGGATTCACGAGCTAATAGAGACTTACCAGAGACGCGGGGTGCGCATTGTTCATGAAATCTTGGAAGTCCCGCATGGTTGGGTGGCTTTTATCAGCGATCTGGAAGGAAATGTATTACAGATTTATCAGCCCAAAGGAGTGAGCCAATAGATGCCCAACCTCTGTATCCATGTTCCTAACTGCATTTGGACCAAGGCGCTTCTCGACGGCAGGGTGCAAGTGGATGGCTTCGACGTTAGTTTCGAGGCCGCGGTATTCGATCAGCGCGGCTCGAGCCGGCTGCGCGGTGATGTCGAAGACAAGTACGCGGGCACGGAACAGGTTATTCCGGATTATCTCCTCCGCATCGCGCAGGGTACGGAAAAAGAGCTCGTCGCGCTGCCGATTTTCGTAACCCGCGGCATGGTACAGCGAAAGTTCGTCATGAGGCGCAGCGCGATGGCACCGGGGGACTTGAATGGCGCCGTGATCGGTATGGGAAGAGTATTGGGCGCCACGAGCGTTTATCTCCGTGGCCTATTGGCGGATCACTTTGGCGTTAGCAGGAGGGATGCGCGCTGGGTTACCGCCGAACCGCTGACCAGCGACGGCGCCTTGGGCGGCGAATGGGCCTACACCCATCGACGCGGCGGCATCAAAGCATCGGAGTTGATTCAACGCTTGAGCGCCGGCGAGTTGGACGCGGTGATCTATCCGGGGGGTGCCGGCGGGCACTGGTTTAACTGGGTTGTCGAGCGCGGCGCAAGCCGTACGCCCGATCCGTACGGCGATCTCGAGGATATGGTGGCGCGCAGCCCCAACCTTTGTTTTCCCATCGGCGACGCCGAGTCGCATGTGTCGTGGTTCAAGCAAGAAAATATCTACCCAACCTATCATTTTCTTGGAATGCGCAAGAGCGCGGTGGCCAAGCACAATGGGTTGGCGGATGCCCTGGTCGAAGCGTTTGGGCGCAGCACCGACGCTGCGCCGGCCTACATGAGCGCCGAGGAGCAAAAACTCTGCGAGCGCGAAAAGGAGCTCTTGGGTGTCGATCCCAACCAATGCGGACTAAACGCCATTCACAAAAGGACGATCGAGAAATGCCTGGATTATCTCGAAGCGGATGGTTTACTTCAGCGGCGCCCGACGCTGCAAGAGATTTTTCCGCTTTCACGGAGCTATTGACGGAGGAAGTATGAAGGTTTGGCTCTTCTTACGCGTCGGTTATCCCAAACGCGTTACAGGATCGTATCTGCTGGCCGGCAAGGACTATGACCGCCTTCTGGGCAAGAAAATCTACGATGAAGTGGTTGATTTTCTCCGCGGCGTGGAGAACTACGGCTTCGACGGAATCTTTTTCCCGGAGCACCACAGCCGCGCCGCCAATGGGCTCTCGCCCTCGCCCAACCTGTTCGCGGCGATGGCCGCGGTGCTGACCAAAGAGATCAAGATTGGGCTCATGGGCAATTGCCTTCCCTTGCACCACCCGGTGCGTTTGGGCGAGGAACTGGCGTTGTTGGACAATCTTTCCAACGGCCGGCTGGTCGTCGGCATGACGCGGGGCGGCGACTTCTGGGCTTTCAATATTGCGTCGGCAGAGTCGCGCGAACGCTTCGAAGAGGGTTGGGAAATTATCCGCAAAGGCTGGGAGGCTGAGGAGCCGTTCGATTTCCACGGAAAATACTGGGACCTGGACTACGTGGCATTTCTTCCTCGCCCACTACAGCAGCCTTTTCCCGAAACGTGGATCCCATCGATCAGCGCCGAGAGCATAGAGTGGGCGGCGAAGAATCGCGTGCGCTTGGCAGCATCGTGGTCGCCTACTGACCAGGTTGCCGAGAGCTTCGAGTATTATCGGCGCTACGCGAAAGAGCATTGCAATTGGCAACCCGGGCCGGAACATTGCGTGGTTTCCCGCGATATCTATGTTGGCGAGACCAATGCCGATGCAAGGGCGGAAGCGGAAAAGGATCTTCTCGTCGGTCCGGCTGAAGAATTCGGCGGCTCGCCGGCGAAATACGGCCGCAGCGTGGCCGACGGATATTTTTCAAAGCAGGCTACGGGGTTCAAAAAAACCGAGCATATCGGTGTCATGGAAATCAAAAATTGGACATTTGAGCAATTGCAGGATGCAGGTATATCTATCGTTGGCGATCCGGACTACGTCACGGAGCAGATCCTGCGCCAATGCCGGATCATGGGCACGGATAAGATTATGATGCGGCCGGTTTTTGGCCGGCTCAGACTCAGTCAAGTCAAGAAGAGTCTCGAGCTAATGGCAAAAGAAGTGCTGCCGAACCTGAACAGGGAAAACATCATTCTTCCTGCCCAAGCGTCAGCTGCGCCAATCTAAACGCGCGCCAGGAGGTGTCCCATGAGCAAAAGCGCTCCAGTCAAAAAAGAATCCATTGATCCGGAGGTCTTTTATAAAGACGTCGCCGACCTACACCTGAGCCCGCTCTGGTTGAGAGAGGGCCACCCGCCGCACAAACGCGCCGTGCCTTATCTCTGGCGATGGGCGATGGTGCGCGAGCAAATGATGCGCGCCGCCGAAATCGTCAGCACCGAAAACGTCGAGCGACGGGTTTTGGGCCTGACGAATCCCGGGCTGAAACGCGCCGGCCATTTTGCCACCACGCCGAATTTGGTTGCCGCCATTCAACTGATTCTGCCGGGGGAAACGGCGTTGGCGCACCATCATACGCCGGCGGCGCTGCGCATCATTATCGAGGGCGAAGGGGCCTACACGTGCACCAACGGGGAGCGTTGTTGGATGGAGCCGGGCGATCTGATTCTCACGCCGGCGTGGAGCTATCATGATCACAAAAACGAGGGCAAGGGGCCGATGCTGTGGCTCGATGGTTTGGACGTTCCGCTCATCGATTCGATGGACACGATGTTCTTTGAACTCTATCCGGGAAAGCGGACACAACCGCTTAGCCAACCGGACCAGGCCTCAATGGCGCGCTTCGCCGCTCCCGGCATGAGGCCGGCGGACTTTTCTTGGGACAAAAATTATTCCCCGCTGACCAAATACCCGTGGAGAAATATGGTCCAGGCGCTAGACGACATGTTGGCGTCGGATGCGAGTCCTTACGATGATTTCAGGCTCGAATACTTCAACCCGCACACCGGCGGGCCGGTGATGCCGACCATCGCGTGTTACGCGCAGAAACTGCGCGCGGCGGTTCACACTCAAAAGCATCGCCATAGCAACGCGACAATTTATCATGTCTTTCGCGGCTCCGGTTACACGACGATCGAGGACCAACGTTTTGACTGGGCCGAGCGCGATGTTTTCGTCATCCCCGGCTGGCATTGGCACGAACACGTGAACTCGTCGGCGTCAGCGGACGCCATTTTGATTTCCTATACCGATGAGCCGCTGCTCCGGACACTCGGAATCCTCCGCGAAGAAAACGCCGCGCCGAGCGCAAGTTGATGATGGAACGCGTCAACGCTCATTGGCGGCGAGCACTCGCGGTGCTGGTGTTTTTTGCGTCCGCGCAATGGGCGCAGGCGCAGCCAATTGCCTTGAATTTCGTCTACACCGGCTCCGGATCGCAAAGCGACGTGCTCAAATTCAGCTACGAGGGGGGATATTTTAAAAGACGAGGGCTGGAGCTGACCATGCTCTATGTCACGAGCGGCGTCATCACTTCGCAGACGATCGTCTCGGGCGCGGCCGCGGTGGCGACGACCACGGCGACGGACGCGCTCAGGGCCATGGCCGCCGGGGCGCCAATGAAAATCATCATGGTGAACATCGACCAGTTCCAGCACCTATTCGTTGCCAGACCGGGAATTTCGGGCCCCAAGGAGATGAAAGGCAAGAAGATAGCCGTGAGCCGTTACGGCGCTTTCTCGGATATTCAAACGCGCTTCGTCGTGCGCCAATGGGGTTTGGATCCCGATACGGATGTGCAGATTCTCCAGATTGGCAATTCGGCTGCGCGCGCCGCGGCTTTGGCCAGCGGCGGTGTTGACGGCGCGATTGTCACTCCGGCATTCATTCCTTTCGCTAAAAAAGCGGGGCTTCGCGTCATTTTTGATCTCTCAACCATGAAAACAAAATTCGCCAGCCAGATCATGGTCGCACACGACCAGTTGATCAAAGATCGCCCCGACGTTTTAAAGGCCGTCACCGGCGGGTTTCTCGACGGCATAAGAAGCTGGAAAGCGCGCCCGGAACTCGCGAAGCCTTATATCCGAAAGTACTACAAAGTGGCGGAAGCCGATGTTGAAAGCATTTATTCGGAGACCAACAAATTTTTGCGCTCCGAGCCAACGCCCGATCTTGAAGGAATTCAAAATGCTTGGGACAGCATTCCGGAGGTTAAGGGGAAAAGCGGCATTGACCTCAAGAGATTTGCCGACGCCCGATTTATTGATACGGCTCTGAATGAAACGAAATAGGTGATGGGAAAAATCAATGCAGAGGCAATTTAAATTGGCACGAGCATCAGTCATCGCGGTGATTTTCATCTTTCTCAGCCCCGCGCTTTCGATTGCGGCGGACCGCCCGCTGCGTATCGCTTACCCGGCACCAGCCGGCGCGTTTCTACCCCTTTGGGCCGCCCAGGACGTCGGGATTTTCAAGAAGCACGGCCTTTCGGTGGAGCTGATTGCGGTGGGCTCTTCGACACGGGGAATCGCCGCGATGGTCTCGGGATATTTGGACGTGATGGCGGGAGGAGGAAGCAGTGGAATAACTTCTCAGCTGCAAGGTTATACCGACATGGCCCTCTTCGCCAATATCATTCAGACTTTTCTATTTTCAGTGATGACCCAGCCGTCGATAACCGATGTCTCCCAGCTGCGGGGTAAGCGCATGGGCGTTACTCGCTTCGGCGGTACGTTGGATTTTGCCGCGCGCTATTATCTCAAGCGCCACGGCTTCGAACCGGGGAAGGACGTTTCATTTTTGCAGATTGGCGCGATGCCGGATATTGCCGTCGCCGTGGCTTCGGGGGCCATCGAATCAGGTGTTGTTGGGGTGCCTCAGAATCTTTTGGCGAAGAAACAGGGGCTGCGCGAGTTGGCCGATCTTTCGGAAATAGGCGCGCGATACGCGCTCGCAGGCTTCTTGGCCAAGCGCAGTTATCTTTCCGAGAATCACGATTGGGTGGTGCGGTTCATAAAATCGCAAGTGGAGGCGATCCACTATCTCAAGACTCGGCCGAAAGAAGGCATGGAGATCCTGAAGCGCTACACCCGCGTCGATGCGCCGGATATTCTCAAACCGGCCTACGATCTCCACATCAGACTTTTTCCCCGGGTTCCGGAAATTTTCCCGGAAGATCTGAAGTTGGTCCTCGAAGAAGTCGCCTTAACAAACCCCAAAGCTAAGACTGCCAATCCGGCAAGTTTTATCGACGGACGGGCGGCGAAAGATGTCATCGCATCCGGTTTCGTCGAGCAGCTCTATCGCTGACGCATTCATAGAGGGGCTGATCCAAGTCAGTGGCGTGAAAGGAGGTATCAAGCATGTCGTTCAATTCGCTTCGTGACTTTCTGAGTTCCCTGGACAAGATGGGCGATCTCAAGCGGGTCACAGCCGAAGTCGATCCCGTGCATGAGCTTGGCGCGATCGCCTATCATTCGCTCATTAAAAAAGGGCCCGCCCTTTTGTTTGAAAATATCAAAGGTCATCGCACTCCGCTGGTGACCAACGTTTTGTCAACAGATCGAAAGGTGGCAGTCGCTTTAGGCGTAGAAGGCGACATGCGAAACATGTTCGAGAAGTTCCTTTCTGGTTTTAAACGTCCGATTGAGCCCGTGGAGGTCAAAGGCGGTCCCTGCAAAGAGGAAATCTACAAAGACAGCCAAGTGGATCTCGCCAAGTTCCCGACTCCGGTTTGGCATGAAAAAGACGCCGGTCCCTATCTCGGCACTTTTCACGGCTGTATCACCAAGGATCGCGCCACCGGCGATCAGAACATGGGCATGTATCGGTTGTTGGTGAAAGATAAGAAAACTCTCTGGATGTCGATCCATCGCGACGGTCTGGCGCACTACCGGCAGTACGAAGCGGCGAATGAGCCCATGCCCATGGCCGTCGCCATCGGCATGGAGCCGCTGCTTTGCATTGCTTCGATGAGCCCCATCAGTTCGGGACTGGCGCGCCACGCGGAATTTGCCTACGTCGGCGGACTGCGCGGAAAACCGGTAGAAGTCACCCGATGCGAGACCCTGGATATCCTCGTTCCCGCGCAAGCGGAAATCGTGCTCGAAGGCGAAGTGCTACCGAAGGTTCGCGTGAACGAGGGGCCGCACGGCGAGTCCCATGGTTTTTACGGCGGGGAAAAAGACGGGCTTGTCTTCGAAGTGAAGTGCGTCACGCATCGAAAAAATCCGATCCACCAGGGGTTGATCTGCAACTTCATGGAAGATGGCGGCAAGAGAATCACGCGTTCCGCGGTTCTCTGGGGCAAACTCAAAAGCCTCGGTACGCCCGGCGTGGTCGACGTGCGCTTCCCTGATCCCGGCTGCGGCCGAGAGATCTGTGTGGTGTCAGCCGACGTAAAGGAACCGGGCCAGGTCATGCAGATCGTCGAGACGGTCTGGGGCGTCAATGCCATGGGGCCCAATTGGATCATCGTCGTTGACGGCGACGCCGATCTCGATGACTGGAACGATATCTGGTGGCGCATGTATTCGAGGACCGAGCCGCACCGGGATGTCTGGATTACGCCGCCGCGCCAGCATGGCGGACACCAACCGCTGGTCAAGCATGGCTTCACATCGCGCATCGCCATCGATGCGACATCGAAATTCAAAGGAGTAGAGTTCCCCGAAATCAACAACGTCAGCCGCGAGCTTTCCCAGAAAGTCTTGAGCCGCTGGGCGGAGCTCGGCCTGGAATGAAAAAGAGAAGTCGTTCAAACCGTTCAAGCAGTTCCAGACGCTCAAACCGTTTGGGATGAATTCCGAGCTTAACGATTTGAACGGCTTGAACGGTTTGAACCGGGGGTAGGAGTTTTCGATGAGGGGTAAAGTCATTGGCCAACCCGTGCCGCGGGTAGAGGGCGCGGACAAGGTCAGCGGTGCTTGGCCCTATGCCGCCGATCATTATCGACCCGGTACCCTATGGGGTAAGGTGTTGCGTAGTCCTTATCCCCACGCGCGCATCCTCAACATCGATATCAGCCGGGCGAAAAATCTTCCCGGCGTAAAAGCGATTGTCACCGCGGCAAACGTCGATGCACGACTCATCGGCGCGGTGCTGCAAGACATGCCGGTATTGGCCCGTGATCGAGTGCGCTACGTGGGCGAAGATATTGCTGCGGTGGCGGCGATCGATGCGGACAGCGCCGAGGAAGCGGTACACCTGATCGACGTGGACTACGAGGAGCTGCCGGCGGTGTTCGATCCGCTCGATGCTATGAAACCAGGGGCGCCCTTGCTCCATCCGGACTATGACCGCTATCAGGGGCCGAAGACCAAAGCGCCGCTGTTGCGAAACGTCCAGACCTTGGTGCGGGCAGGCAAGGGCGATATCCAACGCGGCTTTGACGAATCGGATCAAGTGTTCGAAAACAGTTTCCGCACCCAGCTCGTGCATCAAGGCTACATCGAACCTTACGCGATTACGGTTGAAGTCGATAAACAGGGCCGTCTCGCCATCTGGGTAGCCAATCAGTCGGTGTTCAAGCTGCGCAAGGTTTTGAGCGAGTACTTCGATATGCCTGTGGAGATGATCACGATCCACCCGAGCAACATGGGTGGCTCCTTCGGCGCCAAAGACTATCCGTCATTGGCCCCGGCGGCGTACTACCTTTCAAAACAAACCGGGCGCCCGGTGCGCTTCGTAAAAAATTACACCGAAGAGCTGACGGCCACTTCGCCGCGCCATCCCGCAGTGGTTGCGCTGCGCACCGGCGTGAAAAAGGACGGCAGACTTTGGGCGTGGGAAGGAAAAACCTTTTACAACGGCGGTGCCTACGGCGCTTATAAACCCAACCCCCAGGGATCGATGAGCGGCGCGTACATGGTCGCCGGCTCCTATAATATTCCACACACACTGCTCGAAGGTTATTGCGTCTACACAAATCAAGTTCCCGGCGGCTACTTCCGCGCGCCGGGGGAAGTCCAGACTCTCTTCGCAGTGGAGAGCCACATCGATATGGTCGCGCAAGCGATGGGCATCGACCCGATGGAGTTTCGCCTGCGCAACGGCCTCAAAAAAGGCGACACGCGCGCTACCGGTGAAAGTCTAAGCGATCCTTACTGCACCGAAGTGCTCCAACGCGTAGCGAAGATATCGGGCTGGGGAAAAAGCCGGGCGCGGAAAGCAGCGAAGCCGCTCATGATGGGGCGGGGCATGGCGTTGGGCGACCGCCATGTGGGCCATGGCGATTCGAGCTTTGAACTGGTCCTCGAGCGCAACGGGGCGCTTCGGCTGTTGAGCGGCGTGGGCGACCAGGGAGTGGGCGCTTACACCATGCATCGCCAGGTTGTCTCGGCGCTACTGGGCGTCGATCCCAATTCGATACGCATCGAAGTCGGCGACACCGCCAACGCGCCCTACGATCAAGGGATCAAAGGCGCGCGAGGAACGCATATCGAAGGACAAGCCGTGTTGCGAACGACGAACTCTTTGATCGAAGCGCTGCGCAAGCTCGCGGCGGGGCAATGGGGAACCACCGTCGAGAAAATTACTTGGGAGAATGGCGTCGCGCTATTCAAAGAGAACGGCAAAGCAAAGCGCTTGGGGTTGAAGGAGTTGGCTCTGCTTTCGGACCAACCCATTAAGGGATTCGGCGCATTTGTCGGTCATAAACCCGATGTCTATTCGTTTCAAGCCGTGGTGGCGGATGTCGAGGTGGATGGAGAATCGGGGGCCGTCCGGTTAACACATCTCTACTTTGTCTATGACGTCGGTACGGTTATCAATCCGCTGATTCATCAAGGTCAGATCGAAGGCGGCATCGTTCAGGGCCTGGGTTACGCGCTCACCGAAGAGCTCAAGCTCGACGACGGCCGCATCACGACCGTGACGTTGGGCGACTACAAACTTCCCAATATCGCCGACCATGTTCCGCTCACGACTTCGTTGGTTAAAGCGCAAGCGGGTCCGGGCCCCTTCGGCGCCAAGTCGGTCGCCGAGGCAGGGATCAGCATCATCGCACCGGCCGTGGCCAACGCGGTCTTCAATGCCACGGGGGTGAGAATCGCCGAGCTGCCGGTGACCGCGGAAAAAATTCGCGATGGATTACTATGCCGTTACAGAGCTTGAGAGACTACCTGCAAGAGGTCGAAGCCCACGGCGATCTGCTCCGGATTGACGGAGCGGATCGCGAGGAAGAGATCGGGGCTTTGGCCGAGATCGTGGCGAGCACGCCGGGCCACCCCCTGGTGGTTTTTGACAAGATTAAGGGGTTTCCCCCGGGTTATCGCGTTTCAGCCAGCACCATGGGCGGAATTCGACGCATGGCCCTAGGCTTGGGACTGGATCCGGCTCTTGGCAACGTCGATCTCGTGCGCGCTTGGAAGGAAAAGTTGAAAACCTTCAAGCCGGTTCCAGCGCATGAGGTCCAAAGTGGTCCGGTGCTCGAAAACGTTATCGCTCACAAAAACATCGATTTGCTCGCATTTCCCGCGCCGAAATGGCATGAGCGAGACGGCGGGCATTACATCGGCACCGGATGCTGTGTCTTTCTCCGTGAGCCCGACGAAGCTTGGGTCAATATGGGCGTCTATCGCGTCATGGTTCACGATCGGACAACGCTCGGCATCTTCATCAATCACATCCAGCACGGCAGACAGATACTCCAGAAATATTGGGCAAGGCGGCAAAACTGTCCCATCGTTGTTTCATTCGGCCAGGCGCCTTCATTGTACCTAGCGGCGGCGCAGCGCGAGCCCTGGGGTGTCAGCGAGCTCAGCGTTGCCGGTTGGCTCGCCGGCAGTCCGGTGGAAATCATCAGAGGAGAAGTGACCGGCTTGCCAATTCCCGCCCACGCCGAGATCGTCGTCGAAGGCGAAATCCCTCCCATGGATCAAGAATCACGTCCCGAGGGACCGTTTGGCGAGCGCACCGGCTATTACGCCACCGGAACCAGAAACGAACCGGTCATCAAAGTGCGGTCGGTCATGCATCGCAATGATCCGATCATTCAGGGCGACCCGCCGCTGAAGCCGGTGCCTGGCATGGACCATTTTGGCATCCCGCTGCCGGCCGCCGCCGTGTGGTCCGCGCTCGAGTATAGCGGCGTTCCCGGGGTGTGCGGCGTTTGGCAGCATGGTCCTTTCGCCACCATTGTCGCCATCAAGCAGCACTACGAAGGTCATGCCCGTCAGGCCGCCGCCATTGCACTTGGAGTGAGGACCAGCCTCGCTTTGGGGAGATTCATCATCATTGTCGACGACGATATCGACCCATCGGATCTGAGAGATGTGTTCTGGGCGGTGACCACCCGCTGCGATCCCGCGACCCAGACCGAAATTCTCAAAGATTTCCCGACAAGCGACATCAATCCGCGAGTGGCGCCCGAGGATCGAACGCAGGGTCGCTTTATCGCCTCGAGGATCGTGATCGATGCCTGCCGGCCCTATCGGTGGTTAAAAGACTTTCCTCCAGCAAACGTCATGAGCATGGAGCGAAAAAACAAAATAATCGAAAAATGGAAAGACCTGCTTCCGGGGCTCAGATGATAGTCGTTGTTGCGTCCAACTATTGGACTTGGAACGTGGAAACAAATTATTCATGGGCGCGAGGTTTAACTCAGGCTGTATCAGGAAATATTCCGAACGCGTTAATTTAGCCGGGTAAAAATGCCAATCCTTCGACCCGAAGACCATGAGCGTATGGTGATGGAATCGGTCAGCTTCGCCAAGGAAGAAGCGAAGCGACGACTCCAGGCACCGGTGCAAATCAAGAGCGAGGAAATTCGCGCTCAATTTGAGAACAATTCGCATCTTTATCTCGTCGATCCACGGTTAGGCTTCAATCACCGGACGTTCCGTTTCTGGATCAACCGGATACCAGCCGGCGAGGAAGAAGGCATGGGCTGGAAAACTCTCGGCCATCGCCACACGGTGGAGGCGGTGCTCCATGTGTTGCAGGGAAGGGGTCACAGTATTATCGACGGCGCGCGCTACGACTGGGAGCCGGGCGATTTTATCAGCGTGCCGATGTTTTCCTGGCACCGTCATCTCAACACCGGCAACGAAGATTTCATTTATCTCGCAGCAACGACGGGGCCGCTCTCCCTCGGCCTCGGCTTGGCGGTCTACGAGGACGAGCGCTACCCCGACTATTGGGTATTTGGTCATAAAAGCGAGAGCGCGATGAAATCGCTGATTCCCGGTTCGGATGATTCGACGCGCGTCCACATCGAGGAGACATCTGGGAGAGAGCCCCTCGGTGAAACCGACGCGCTGTACAAGAAACATCTTTTGTTTTCCGGCGCTGAAGAAAACCGGCGCCGCGCAAGCCGCGTTTTGGTCAAGGGCTCCAGCGTCGAGTTCGAGCAGACTCCGATGGGCCGGGTGCGCTATGTGATCGACCCCAAGACGGGATTTCTAATGCGGGTCCTGGGAACCCTGCTGGCTGAGATCTCTCCGAGCAAGCGCTCCGGCGCGCACCGCCATATGTACGAAGAGGTAAATTACGTCATCTCCGGACGGGGTTACAGTCTCATTGAAGACCGGCGCTACGATTGGAGCCGGGGAGATGTTCTCTGTATCCCCGTTTTTAGCTGGCATCAACACTTCAATACTGGAGATAAGCCGGCGCGCTTCCTGATCCATCATAATCGTCCATTGATGGAGAATTTGGGATTCATGCATATCGAGCAGGGTGAGTGGAGCGATGAATGAAAGAATAGGAGTTACTAGTTTCAGGTTTCGGGTTTCAGGTTTTACTAATGAGTTCGTTATTTAGAGACTATGTCGCTAGTGTGCGACCGAGAGGCGAGCCCTTCCGATCGCGGTCAATGGTTCTCTGCCTTGCCGGCCACCACCCCGTCCTCTCCATAGGTGGAAATGCCCGCCGGCAGGGC
>DATBLC010000415.1:0-20912 GCA_036555515.1 Binatia bacterium | reverse complement strand
GACCGCTGATTTCTGTCATCTGATTACCTTAGTCGCCCGCGCTAACACTTCGGGTGGGATCGTCAGGCCGATCTGCTTCGCGGTCTTGAGATTGATCATAAATTCAAATCTCGTCGGTTGCTCGACCGGAATGTCGGCTGGCTTTGTCCCCTTCAGGATCTTATCGATCATCGACGCCACGCGCTTGTAGGGCTCGGAAACGTCAGCACCATAGGACATTAAGCCGTCCGCATCCGCCCAGCGGCTGTCAGGATAGATCGCCGGCAGCCGATGTTTTGCCGCCAGCTCCGTAATCACTTTTCGATTCGAGTTGACTACAGGGTTTGGCGTTACGGCGAGAGCGGCGCTACCCGCCTTAATGGCCTCTTTGAACGCGTTGTCAAATTGATCGGCGCTGCTTACTTCCATAGAATGAATTTGCGTACCCAGTTCGCGGCCAGCGCGTTGGCTTTCTTTCCATGATAATTCAGACTGTCTTGGAGTCCACAGCACAGCGACGCGGGAGAGCCTGGGAACGGTTTCCTTAAGTAGCTCCAGCCGCTTGCCGGCAGTCACCGGCACGATCATGGTAAACCCGGTGATGTTTCCCCCTGGCCGCGCGAGGCTGTCAACTGTTCCGGCCATAACAGGATCGCCCGTGGTTGAGAAAACAATGGGGATGCTAGTGGTAGCAGTCTTGGCAGCTCGAACACCGGGCGTCGTGGCCGTGTAGATCACATCAACTTTAAGACGAACCAATTCGTCAGCCAGGGCAGGAAGCCGTTCGAGCTTACCCTCGCTGTATCGATGCTCGAAAGCTATATTCTTGCCCTCAACCCAACCCAGTGCGTTGAGCTCGCGTCGAATTGCCTCGGACGCGGCGTCTGGACCGGAAGCGGGACGAGTTCCGAGCCAGCCAATCTTTCGTACCTTTGCCTGCTGCTGTGCCTGGGCGGGGATGCTAAGCGCCAAGAGCAAGACACACAGTAGAATTGCGGATTTGAGATTGCGGAGGGCGGATTTTAGATTAACGTACAAAGAGTCGATACGAATTCCCATCGTCGTCCCCTCTTTAATCCGAAATTCGAAATTCGCAATCCGAAATTATCTGATCACCCTATCCGCTCTCGCCAGCACATTTGGTGGAATCGTGAGCCCGATCTGTTTGGCGGCTTTCAGATTGATTACAGCTCAAACTTCGTCGGTTGCGCCACCGAAAGGTCGGCTGGCTTGACTCCCCTATTAGGGCTAATCCGTGTTATTGCGTTGTTTGTTGGCTGCGCTACAATAACCATGTTTTTCAGAAGGCTTTTGATATGGGACTGTTCCACGTAAAGGGCCATCTGACCGGTCCTACGGGGCGTGTTGAAGAAGTTGAACTTCTTGTAGACACCGGCGCTACGCTTAGCGTGGTGCCGCGGTCGCTGGCGGAAAGGCTTGAGCTGAAGACCACGCGCTCTCAACGCGTCGTAATCGCGGGCGGACAGCGAGACATATGGCCCATAGCCGAGGCACGGCTGGCTTTGAATGGCGATGAAATCACGACACCATGCTTTATTGCGCCGGAGGGTCCACCTTTGCTCGGGGCAGTCGCTCTCGAAAGTCTTTTCCTCGCTGTCGATCCCGTCGGCAAGCGCTTGATTCCGGTAGACGGCTTTGTCGGTTAGCAATGGATCTTCACGCTGACTTTCAATGCCGATGACCTGTTGCATTCTTTTCATATCACCCTATCCGCTCGCGCCAGCACGTTCGGCGGAATCGCCTAACCATTTTAGATTTTCGTCGGCGGGGCTGTTTTGGGTACTTGGCGTTGCTCCGTACAGAGTTTTGGATTGTTCGATCATCGAATTAACTTATCAGCTCTTGCTAAGACATTCGGTGGAATTGTATGCCCAATCTGCTTGGCCGTCTTCAAGTTGATTATCAGTTCAAACTTCATCGGCTGCTCCACTGGAAGATCCGCCGGCTTGGCGCCTTTCAGGATTTTATCGACGTAGGTGGCTGCCCGCCGGTATAAATCCGCTATATTCGTCCCGTAGGACATCAGACCGCCTGCTTCGACGAATTCTCTATCGTCATAGATCGCCGGAAGCCGGCTCTTAATGGCCTGCTCAGCGATCCGCTTTCGTTCATTGAAAATAACCGGGTTTCTCAGCGCGACGAGCGCCTGCGCTCGCTCCTTGGTTGCAGCTTGAAAAGCTCCTTCAAGATCTCCGGGATTGCGCACTTCCAAGGATTGAAGCTCGAGCCCCAGCGATTGGGCGGCGACCTCGGTCATTTTAAGATTGGAGGCAGCGGGCGGCCCCCAGAGCACCGCAACACGGGAAATCTTAGAAACCGCTTCCTGAAGTAGCTCGAGTCGTTTGCCGGTTAAGTCCTGACGAATGGTGGTAAGACCTGTAATGTTTCCGCCCGGCCTCGCCAAGCTAGCAACGAACCCGTTTCCAACAGGATTACCAGCGGCTGCCATTACGATCGGGATCGTGCTGGTGGCTTGCTTACCAGCACGGGTTGATGGCCGCCCTCCGGTTACGATGGTATCCACCTTTAACCGCACCAAATCAGCCGCAAGGCCGGGGAGCCGCTCAAGTCGGCCCTCCGCATATCGGTATTCGATGTTAATGGTTTTCCCTTCCAAATAGCCTAATTCCCGCAAACCCTCGCGAAATGCTTCGGCCAAAGGCGCTGACGAGGCAAGGGATCCGCTCGAGAGAAAGCCTATTCGCGAGACCTTCTCAGGCTGCTGCGCCTGGTGAAGCGGGCAGAAGCGATAAATAGAACAGCCAATATCAGGATTCTAATTCTTCTACTCATGGCCTCTGCCGCGCGGCGGATCCGAAGTGTTTCGCTAACCAAGCTGGTCGGGCCGAGTCGTAGGGCCAGGGGTATCACCGATCCGAACTAGGCGACGCATATGAGAACATTGAGGTCTGTCAGATCCGCGCAAAAGTTTAGAGCAAAGAACGTACCGCTGCCGGCCATGTCGAGTGAGGGGGAAAATCCTATTGAAATGGCGCGCGAAATTGAATTGAGGTTTCAACAGGGGCACGGAAAAACGGCTGAGACAAGTAGTTGATTTGATACACCCTGAATCAAAATTGCTACACCTCGATTCGTCTTCAATTCAATTCGTTCATAATTCGTTCATAGCCTTAATGTCCGTGCTGGCCGATAATCCGCTGGTTGGCCTATGATAAGTCCGTCTTGCACACGCCGTTGGGTGGCACAGTCCCTTGAACCGCCCACGCTCTCGCGGTCATGGCAATCGACTCATGGGGGGATGCTACGAGACGAGCCTTCAATGCATCGCGTATTCGATCACGGGCTTCGCCGTCCAGGGATGCAAGATAAGCAGGAGCAGCACCTTGCCTCCCCAAAAACGGCATCCAGTAATCATCGAAGTCGCGGAAGACAGTGGGTATGTCGATGGAGCGAACCGAGATCGAGGTCAGCCCGGAAGCTCGGAACAATGCCTTTAGGGGTTCAGGCTGGCATAGAGGAAATCGCTGTGCCTGGTCGAGTGTAGAATCTTTTGGATTCAGTTCAACGGCCACGTCCCAGAAGTGCCGCATCATCTGCATGCCGCTACTGTAATCCCAGACGTAGGCGGCGACCCTGCCCCCGGGCCGAGTCACCCGGGCCATCTCTCTGGTCAGGCTGTTCGAGTCCGAAACGAAGTTCAGCACAAGGCCGCACACTGTGGCATCGCATGATGCGCTAGGCCAGGGCAAAAACGCAGCATCGCCCACTTCGAAGCGGACTCGCTGGTCATCGACTCTACGCCGCGCCTCGGAGATGAAACCTTCCGACCTGTCGATGGCAATGACAGCCTTCGGGTTGCACTCGGCGAGAATCGAGTCGACCAGCGCGCCAGCGCCGCAGCCTACATCGCCCCAGGTTTGTCCTGGAGGAACGTGAAGCCAGGCAAGAAACTCCTTTGCGACTTTCCGGCTCCAGCGCCCGCTATACTGCTCGTAGGCCTCGCCAGATTCCCAAATCTCCTTCGCCTTGCCGGCCATCGAGCACTCCTGTCGTTCAACGTAATGCGCGTGACGGGGCTGGCTTACGCCGTATTACCTTGTTTCGCCGATTTGGAGAAATCCTTCTGGGAGAGCAGCTTGATTTTTTTCGATTGCATTTCTGGTCGCAGTGGAAGTCACAAAGCGGTATTACACTGTTCCGCATCCCGTCTTGATTCGCCGCAGGTTGTCTTCGTTAAAGAATGCTTCTGAAGCGGAACGTTTTGCGTTTCTCCTTTTTGGCCTCAGATCACACATCGGAAGGCTTCTCAATGATCTCAATGATGGGGGAAGCTTATTACGGCGGACACATATCACATGGAAAAGGGTTGTCAAATCGATTTGAACCAAGGATTTGATTGGGAAGGGCGCAATTAAAAAAGAATTGTATCTTATTGTAGAAGGGTGCGGAAAAACCCGCCGTGCGAACGGCGGAGAGGTTGAAATCCTTGCACAATTTTCCGTTCGTGCTGAAGTTCTCGAAACACGAGATTTTTTTTCAGCAGTCTGCTAGCTCGCGCCGACGAGCTCACTGGTCTGGTTACGTTGTCGTTCCGTCGAACAGACCCGAGGCGCAGGACTGATAAAGGATATCGTCAGGTTTGACATAAAAGTTTCTTATCGCATACTATCTCTAAGAATGCCGGAGCCCAAACTGTTCTGTCTCTTCGGTAGCTGCTCGATGTTTTCGAAGACGAGCAGGCACTAACGCTTACGGCTGGCTAATCCACTGCGTATGCTGGCCTCTAGGGTGGCAAAGAAATTGTGCAGGGCGAGGAGGCAAATCGATGGCTGAAGCCGATCTGTTGAACCGCATGTATCACACGATCCTGGAGTGGTTCGTCGAGCATGGCCGCGCCCCCCACTATGTGGAGCTAGCGCATCGGCTAGGTATGGCGGCTGAGGAGGCGCGCCGTACGCTGCGTGAGTTGGTCGATATGGGCCTGCCCGGAGTGTGGCAGCATCCAGGCACGGACTATATCGAATCCTTTGCGCCGTTCGCTAATCTGCCGACGCAGTATTTGATCACGATTCGCAGACGGCAACGCTGGTACGGGCAGTGAGGGTTTGAGTCGCTGGCGGTCTGCTGGCTGTTCCCCAAACAAGAAGTGCGTATTGATTGTCCCTGTCTCGACTGCGGCGAGCCGATCCGGGTGCGGATGCGAGACGGCGAGTTGCTCTCCGTTGACCCGCCGGGCACCGTTGGCCACTCCAACATTCCGTACCGGCGTTGGCGCGAGGATACAGCACTTGCCTGAAGCCAGATGAACCTCTTCCGGTCGGAAGAGCATGTGCGGCGGTGGGTGCTTTTTGATCCGGCAAGCGAGGACGGCATCCGGCCGGTCGAAGATTTTGCCGGCCTCTTTGGCCTGCCAATGTTCCGCGAGCGCTTTGCGCTCGATTATCTGCAACGCCTGCCCGCGCTGCGGCAAGCGCGCTTGGCCGCCGCGGAAGTATTCGCCAAGGGCTCACAGTTCTGGGCCGCGCGGCCCCCGTCCTAATATTCCGTTTACGAAATGCAACTGGGAATTTGAGCGCAATTTCAACAAACGCAAAAGGTTCTTTTTACGTTTTTCATTTTCTCACTTGGTCCCGACGCCAATGAGAAACTCGCCTGGCAACTCGACGCCGGTCGGCCCTTCGAGCCGGCTCACTTGGCGCTCGATTTCCGCCCAAGCCTGTTGGCGCTCGACTTCGCCTAACTTTTCTATCGGCGCCCGAAGAATGGCGCCTTCCTGCAACCTTTGGATGATCTCTGCGGTGGATGAGTAATGCCGGCGGAAGCTTACCGCTCGGACGGCGATATCGTGCAAGCCACCTTCTCTGAAGGTGTTCTCGAGCACGTCAGTTTCGCCGAGGGAGAACAGCGGCGGCGTTTTGCTGCCAAAGCGGCGAGCGACGCCCATGGGGATGCCCTGATACGGGTTCTTTTCCGCCGTCGAGAACACAAGCGTCGCAACTTTCCCGCCTTGCCGCACCACGCGGCGCATCACACGCAGCACCTTCACTGGATTAGGAAATACCATAAGGCCCAATTGGCATATGACCGCATCGAAGGAATCGGCGTCGAGGTCAATGTTCTCGGCGTCCATAACGCGCGTCTCGACGTTCGTCAGACCCGCCGCTCGCGCCGCCTCGGAGGCCAGCTTGAGCATGCTGGCAGAAATATCCGTGGCCAACACGTAGCCGGTCGGCCCAACGCGCTCGGCGGCCATGACAGTTTGATCCCCCGTGCCGGCCGCCACGTCGAGCACCCGGCTACCGGTCCGAACATCGGCAAGGTCAAGCATGATTTCCGTTGCCGGCCCCTGAAGCTCGACGCGCCGCGCTCGCCCGCGGCTTCTGCGCTCCGCAACCTCGGTTGATTCCCAGTCTATGCCTATTTCTTCAGGAGCGGGTGATTTTGTTGCCATCGTCTAGTCCTCCTAATTTAGCTGAGAAAACGAATGAGGAGCATTCTTATCGCTGAAATCGGCCTTGGCTTTTAATATAGGAGCAAAAAAACCCGGTCACCAGGCTGTGTGAAATCTCGTTAGAGGCCTTTGACCAAGCTCAGGGCGAACGGCTAAATGCTCGATTTGCGGTGCCTGACATCCGTTCGTGGTGAGCCTAATCGAACCATGAACGGGGGTTTTAACAGTCGGTCACTGCCAGAGACCACTTTGGAATGCCGTAATAAGTCCCCGCGAACCACGGAGTTTCCTACGGATTCACTATACTCGCACCGAGGGCAGCCTTTACCGCATCTGATCTCTCCAGGCCGTAAAGACTCTTGATATCCATCTCCGGATTCTCTGACAGGTAAAGTTTCCAAAAAGTTTCCAAGTCTTTGGCTTCGATCAGGTACTTTACCAATCGATAACTGGCAAAATAGTAGGCTGCGCGCCGCAGCGGATCTGTTGATACCCAATCCGGAGGCGGTTTGGCTGTGCCGAGCAGGTCTAGGACCTCCGGTGGAACTTCGAGACGCGCAGAGTCTCCTCCTGGATTGGGACCTACGGCGGCTCCGGGAAAAATTTTCAGGGCGACGTAGTCGGCGATGCCTTCGCGCAGCGTGTGACTGTTGTAACGCCAGGTAAAGAGGTGGGTAAGCTCGTGGACATGTGTGGCGTTTTTGCCGCCCATAGCTCCATGATACACGCGCAGGTTGAGGAAAATGATGGCTTTTGGATCGGTCGGATGCTGGTATCCCCTCCATACATGCGAGACGGCTATTGAATCCGACACGTAGACGCGAACCTTTGACCCATATGTTGTCGTGTCCAGCTTGAGGCCGGTAATCCGTTGCACTTCTTCGTATGCAGTTTCCATCACTTTTAGAAAGGACGGGTCAATCGCTACTCGGTGCTGATAAATCTCCACATAGGCGCCACTCGCGACCAGCTTCCCCTGTGCTACGATCTGTTCATCCGAGAGCGAACGGCGTGGAACCGCCGCGTCCGAGTTTGCGGTGACCACGAGCAGGACTGCGGCCAAAACAAGTCCGATGTGTTTTGACATGCTTGGTTGATCCCGGGCTACGAATGACATCTGCCGTGGTGGTTATCCTAGCTCTGCTGCGCCTTTCTTTTTTTGAAGAACTGAATATGGCTCAAGGCGTCGGCGGCGACGATGCGGCCGATGGGGCCGATGCTGTAAGAAGCGTCGACCACCTTTTTATCTGAGTCCAAAATGAAGTTCGTGGCGTGGATGATCTTTCTCCGCTCTTCCCAAAACGCGCCTATTTTGTCCGCATCTCTCGGCACTTCGAGTCCGTAGGCCACGGGAAACGTGAGATGCAATTTGTCTACGGTCTCTTTAGCTTTATCAAGAGGATCTACGGAGAGGGCCACGACGTCGACCTTTTCTTGCTTGAACTCCTCGATATTTGCTTGAAAGTCGGCCAACTGCCGATTGCAGTAAGGTCACCAGCTGCCGCGGTAGAAGATCAGCACCGAGTATTCACCGGACAGATCCTGCGGCAGATGGAGTGTCTGGCCGTCTACCAGGTGAACACTGTATTCCGGGAAGACATCGCCCATATTTAGCTGCTTTGCCATAAATACTCCTCTCTATCTAACCGATAATCGCGCGCGAATCATTGTCGAACAAGTTAAACTGCCGGATGCATGAGATCCTCATAGTCCGGCGCCTCGATGAATCAGCTTCTCCTCCGTTTCAGTGTAAGCTCGTAGCTGAACAGATCACTCCGGTAATAGCCTACAGTTTTCAAGACCATTGCTTTGTTGTGCAGATAATCTCTTTCGACGTAAAGCACCGGCGAGCCCGCGGGAATGCCGAGGTGATCGGCCACCTCGTCATCCGCTAACCTTGCCGCGACCGTATGTTTCACCTCGGCAATTTTGCAAGGTAAAAGGTTCTCGACGATCGTATTGAGCGGTAAACGCGCAAGATCCTTTGCGCGGATTTTGGAACCCAACTGGCAAGGAAGATAGGAAATTACATAGGCAAGTGGTTGCCCCTGGGACAACCGCATGCGATCGATGCGCGTCACTTTTTCATCGTCGCCGATCTTGAGATCCCGCCGTATTTCATCCGGGGGATCAACGAGCGCCAGCGCCAGGAGCTTGAAGGTCGTAACAAAACGATTGACGGTTACCAGATCATCGGCCGGCACTTCCAAGCTCACCGACTGTCGCAACGGCCCCTTCCAGTTTACGAAGGTGCCCCTGGCTCTTTCACGCCTCAGATAGCCTTCCTGCGCCAGCTGTCCAAGGGCCTGTCGAACTGTAATGACGCTGACACCGAGTTGTCGGGCGAGATCAAGCTCCCCTGGAATCTGCGAATCGGAGCGCCACTTTCCGGACAAGATGTTTTCCCGGATCTCCATCATGACCTTATAATACAAGGGGAAGGGCGAGCCAGGTTTTTTGACCAGATACATGTTGACTACTTATATAGTTAATAGTAGTTAGTCAAATTGTTAATGGGGCGGTTTGGCGTCGGCGTAAAACATCGCGTCAGGAGCATATGAGATTTTAGGTTGTGAATTAGACGATCGGGAGGAAAGCCCTATGCCATGGATCAAAGTTATCGCGGAGCACGAGGCCGGGGCGGAGCTGAAAGAGGTTTACCGAAAAATTCGCGACCAGCGCCAAGGTGAAAAGATCAACCGGGATCGCGAAGCGTCCGCGGGTGGTCCTTCTGTTAGCCCGCCAATGCTTCACAGCCTCAATCCCAAGGCGATGTGGCACACCGCGGAGCTGATGTGGGAAATCATGCGCGGCGAATCTCGGCTCACGACTGCGCAACGGGAGATGATCGCTACTGTAACCTCGGCCGCCTTGAACTGTCGCTTCTGAACCGTCGCCCACGCAGAGTTTCTGCGTCAGGAGGGCGGAGACGATCTGGCGGTAGAACAAGTGAAATCGGATTGGCGCGAAATGCGATTGACGCCGGCTGAGTACGCGATGCTGGAGTACGCCGAGAAGTTGACCTTGACTCCTAGCGCCATGGCCGAAGAGGATGTACAGAAACTTCGGGATGTGGGCTGGAGCGATCGAGACATTCTCGACATCGTTCACGTGTGCGCCTATTTCAACTTCCGCGTGCGTGTGGTTGATGGACTCGGACTCGAAGTCGCCGAGTGGCAGCTAAAGAGCGCGCGCGCCGGCGCGGGGCGCGCGGAGACGTTAGCGAAGGAGCGCGGCGTCGCCATGCCGCGGGACCTATGGCACGTGCGTTAGAGACAATCTATGAGCTTTATCAAAGTCATTTTGGAATCAGAGGCCGCCGGTGAAGTAAAAGCCGTTTACGAGAAAACCCTCGCCGGGCTGCGGCCCTCGGTGCGTGAGAGACGAGGGAACAAACTTCCTCCCATCGTGAGAATCTTCGGCCTCTGTCCCTCCCTTCTCGACGCCAGGGTGGGTTTTGACAAAGGAATTTACCGGCCCGGCGTCTCCGGCTTAGGGCGGCGCAAGGAAGAGCTTATCGCGACCCAGGTCGCCGCGCTCAGCGGGTGCCGGTTCTGAGGCATAGGTCACGGAGAGTTTCTCCGTGTCGATGCCAAGATGGCAGTGGAAGAAGTCGCCAAGGTAATTTCCAATTGGCGGGAGGCGGACTTGGACGATCAGGAGAAGGCCATGCTGGCTTTTACTGAAAAATTTACCCTCACGCCGAATCAAATTACCGACCAAGACATCGATAAATTGCGCCAGGCCGGATTCGATGAAAATCAGATCCTCGCTATCGGTCTGGGCGCCGGCTACCGAAACTGGGTGGATCGAATCGCCGATCTGCTGGGGGTAGAAGAAGAAAAATTCGATTTTCCCGAGGAGATACTGAGAGCATTTGGCGTCACGCGCGAACAGTTGCAGACTTCCCTGTACGAGGACGACAAGTGAACCGGCTGCATATAGCCTCGGGCCAGAGCTTCGATGAGATACTGAACGCCGCGCCCGGCGCGCTGGAGGCGGACAACGAGATGCGCCGCCAAATTCAAGAGGGAATTAGTGCTCGGTGGTATTCACTGATCGGCATCGCCGTCGCGGGATTGCTAGGTTGCGAAAAATTCGTCGAACATCTGCGCGGACCGTTGGAGAGCGCGTTTGCCGCCCAAGTTGCAACCGACTGGACCAAAGTTTCGCTGGGTGACGCAGAAAAAGCGATACTAAGCTACGCGGAGAAGGGAACACTCGACGAAGCATCCGTGCGCCGGCACGATGCGGACGCGCTGCGGCGGGCGGGCCTTACCGATAGAGATATTCTTCTGGTTGCGACGGCAATCGCGTACCACAACTACTCGATTCGGATGGCCGCAGCCTTCGATGTGATTCCGCGTTAGATCGTTGGGAAAGAAATCGCTTTGACGCTGAGAGCCGAGTGCTGATATTCCGGAATTTGCGGCAGAACCGATGGCGCGACGCAATCACACGAAGTAAACTTTTCGCCGAGGTCTCGAGTTTACGAGGAGGGACCCCCAATGCAAATTTTGAAGGGAGACTTGAGCAGCATAAAGGGAATTCCGCCGAGCGGTTTATGCGTCGGTGTTCATCGCGCCGGCGCGGTCCACCAGAAAATGGTCGCAAAGTATGGCGATCATCTAGCGGTTTGGTCCCTCAGACCGGATCTTGATTTCATCGCTTTCAAGAAAGAGGGTTTGGGAGAAGAAGGAATTCGCTCCACCAACGATATGGAAACCATAGACGCCGCCACCGAAAAGCTCATTTATGGGGTACGCGGCGCTCCGCCTGAAGTCAGAGAAAAGGCGCGTCAGAAAGGGCTTACATTGCTGGCGGATGCGACTTGTCCTTTTGTCACTCAGCAGGAAGAGGCGGAGATCGAGCTGCTTGAGTCCGGTTGTCATCTTGTAGTTCTGAGCAGTCGGACGCATCACGGCATTCCAAGGCTCCAGGGAATTGCGCGGGACAAGAGGAAAGAGGTCTTCATCGTCGAGCGGGAAGAAGACGTCGATACGATTCGTCTCACGCGTTTCGAGCCCATCGGGGTTATCGTGCAAACGACCTTCTGGATGGAAGCCTACAAAAAGATCATAGCGCGCATTCTCGAACGTTTTGCCAACGTTCACATTAGAAACACCGCTTGCATCGACTCGCTGCAGCGTCTTCCGGAAGTAGAGAAGCTCGCAAAGCAGGTCGACGCGATCATCATCTTCGGCTGGACCGAAGGAATGACGAACCGAATGCTCGAGGTCGCCCGCGCTTTCAATACGGACGCGCACAAAATCGAAAAGGTGGATGATCTCAAACTCGAGTGGCTGCGGGGCAAAGAAACAGTGGGAATCATCGGCGCCAACGAGACGCCCGATTGGATGATCGGCGAAGCGATCGAGCGAATCAAAAGCATGGCGGCCTGAGCTATGCCTAAAGTGACTTTTTTGCCGCCCGGGCGGTCTTTCGAGGTCGTGGCAGGAACCACCATCCTGGTTTCGGCGATCCAGAATGGTTTGCAGCTGCGCCACGACTGCACCGAGGCGATCTGTGGGACGGATCGCGTCAAGATCCTTTCCGGCAATGACCACCTCAGCGAAAAAACCGAGAACGAGGAGTTGACCCTCGAGATGATGAACGCGGGGCCGGACGAGAGGTTGGGGTGCGTTGCCCGAGTTCTGGGCGACGTGACTGTCGAACTGCCGGGTTGAAGTAATCCAAAGAAAGTTCAGAGGCATAGACCTGACAAGGGGCTGCAGAAATTATCGGGAGAATAAATGCGCGGAACTACACCAAGACGCGAGCAAGGAATGGCCGATCCTGTTTTGGCTTCGATGGTCCATGCCTTGGGACTGGAGACCGCGCCGCATTACACGGCGGCGACGCCGAAGGTTCAAGCCTACCGCGACAGTTGGGTGAAGCTGGCGCCGTCACCGCCTTGGTGACCGCGCTTGCGCATTCTTCAGCCAGCGCAAGCGCGGATTGCCAAAGCTTCAGGAGGAATAAAAATTCCCGATGCTCCGAGCGGGAAGTCTGATTTTGCAAATATGGATGCGCTGGCCGCGGCAAGAGACCTCTATGGGCAAAAGATCCTTCATCTCAAACCATCCGGTTAACCAACTCAAACGGGCGGCTGCGATCTGGTAAAAAGCAAGCGTAGTTCGTCAATTCCCTGTTGAGGGAACATCAGTTTTGATCTCATCACGAAGGCGTTACCTTTAGGACTCCCCCCTTATTCACAGCGATTCTCGAAATCATGCATGCAGACCAAAGCGCAATGGAGAATTGTCCGAAGAACACTTCGCTGCCCCGTTGACCAGGGTCCAAAGTGAAAGAATACATTGGAGTTGGTCGTGGTGGGTGGGATGGTGTTAAATCGGGCTGAAGAGATTGCTCAGAGAACCGTGCCGATGACAGCCTTCGATGCGTTTTATCTTGCTTCGTTTGACGACATTCAACCCGGATTCCGCAGTTGCGCCCGACGGGAAGCGCGACGCGCAACCCTTCCGTAGCAAAGTCTCAGCCGAAGGCTGATCCGCCTGTGGCGGAGATGCCGTCTGCCTTTGAGCAGACATCGAGCAACGGTGCTTCCACGGAACGTTAAAGCTCGTAACAGCGAAGTGCGAAAGCGCAAAATGACTTTACAATTGGACGCCTTCGCTACTCCAGGGTTCCACCTCGCTTGCCGTCTCCTCAGCTATATGCGGAATCCGGCTTCAAGCTGCTGCGGGTATCCGTATTCCGTTTGAATGATTGAAGTCCTGACGACACTGTTGCGGGTGCGTAAACAAAATTACGCTCCGCAGTATCCAATTGTTAACATCGCGTTCATAACAGGACTCGCTGATTTTTATTAGCTCGAGTTTTTCCCAAAGAATATTGCAGTTCTTTTGCTATGTACGCCTCTATACACACCGTGGCATAGCGGTTGCTAAAGAAACGAATGGCATCTTGACAAGTGCATTGTACCTGGACTAATAGCGCAGTCGTTCCCGCTTTTTGGCTGATCTGAGATCCGAGATACGCAACGTTCCAAACGCGAGGAATCGTTGTTAGGGCTAAAGTTACGCCGATACGCCGTGCCGGTGAGTCGTGGCAATGAATCAGCCAATCGATACGAAAACATTTTCATATTCCCCCAGGTTTCACTATGGATTCTGACGAAAAGGAAAGCATCCAGTTTTCAATCGCTTGCTCTATCTATAAACTATAAGGAGAAACAATCATGGCTAGAGAAATTGATCGGCGAGATTCTACTATAAATAATATCACACCGGCGCGCGAGGCGGAGCTCAGATCGGTCGCATCGGCCGTCTCCGATCGCCTGCCTGGCGCCCATCGGATTCATATCACCGGTTTCGATGCCAGGACGGGCAACCCGGCAGCGGTTGTATCTGACGCTGCGCCGGCGGAGACGGGTAATTATGTGCAGCGAGCGCTGGACCACGTGCGCAATATCGGCAGGGCGTTAGGCCTGACAGCGACCCAACCGGCGGAGTTCGCGGCAGATCCCGATATTCAGCGGACGAGCAGCGGAGCGGTCGCAGTTCATTTGCAGCAACACTACAAGAGCATTCCGGTCTTTCAAGCTGCCGAAACGGTGCGCTTTGCGCCCAATGGGACGATCAAGGAAACCGCAGGGTCGAGTATCAGCATTGCTCGGGAGATAGCTATCTCACCGCGGCTCACCGTTCAGCAGGCCGTGATGAAGGCCGCCGAGTATGTCGCTGTGCCGCATGCGGACGAGCACGCGGCCAAAGATGAGTTTGGCCAACCCCTAAAACTAACACAGGTCGACCTGAGCGGATTTGAACCCAAAATTATCGCCACGTTTGCCGACAAAGCTGACCGACCCACAATGCTCGAAGCCGGGCCCTTCGGTGACAAGATCAGGGCCAACTTGCTGTGGTTTCTTCTTAATGGTGATCTGCGCTTGACTTGGGAAGTCATCATCACGATGCCGAACTACGAAGAGCAGTATCGCATACTGGTGGACGGCGAGAACGGGGAAATTCTGTACTGCCGCCAGTTGGTGCAGCATATCCTCGCGCGGGGAAACGTCTACCGCGTCGATGGTGGCAGCGCACGGCAGATGACCGATTTCCCCAGGCCTTTGGCTGATTACGGCCTGCCTATTCCCAATGATTTGCCCTCTGATTTCCCGGATCATTGGGTCGAAGGCAACAGGACAGTCGGCAACAGCGTGGACGCTCACCTTGGAGCGAATGGTCCTGAGAGTGAGGGCTCATCGCAAGGTGGCGTGCTGACTTTCAACCCGTCTAGCCAGACAGGCGACGACCAGAAGGTCGTTAATATTCTCTATTTCAACTGCTTCATGCACGATTACTTTTACTTGCTCGGTTTTCGCGAGGTCGATGGAAACTTCCAACGCGACAATCTCGGCCGCGGCGGCCTGCAATCGGATCGTGTGGACGCGCGCGCTCACAGCGGGGCGGTCAACGGCACTGCCAATATGGCCACGCCTCCGGACGGCTCCAATCCGATCATGAACATGGGACTGGTGGAGGCCACAAATCGGCACACGGCGTTTGATTCCAGCGTTGTCTTTCACGAGTTTACCCACGGAGTGACCAACCGTCTAGTCGGCGGGCCGGCGAATGCTTCCGCTTTGGAGGACCATCAGAGTGGCGGTATGGGCGAAGGCTGGAGCGACTATATCGCTTGCACCATCAATAGCAGCACGGTGGTGGGTGACTGGGTCATCAATGATAGCGGCGGGATTCGCGACTTTCCCTACAATAGCAACTTCCCGGATAACTTCGGCAAGCTGGGGACGGGCCGCTACAGCGGATTCACGCCTCAGGGGCGGCGTTGGCCCCATCCTATAGGCGAAATCTGGTGCGCGACGTTACTGGAAATGAACAGGAACATTGGCCCAACTCTCGGTGTACAACTGGTGGTGGATGCCCTGAAGCTCACGCCGGCCAACCCGAGCTTTCTCGACGCGCGCGATGCGATCCTGGCAGCGCTAAACGCCATGCTCGATGGCGGCAAACTGACTGCGGGCGAACACGACATAGCGCGCCGTGGTATCTGGAAGGCTTTTGCTAAATTTGGCATGGGCCCCAGTGCCCAGTCCAACGGCGCTTCCCTATCGGGGATCGTTGCCGATTTTAATATGCCCACTTTCGACGAACCCGAACAGTCGGAGTCCGATGTGCGGGTCGAGACGACGCCAAACCAGCAGGTTCCCGACAATCAACCAGCAGGCATCTCTAGCGTCCTGATGGTGCCGCAGTCAGGGCGGATTGGTCGCGTAACCGTTTCAGTCGATATCGAACATACTTTCATCGGCGATCTGCAAGTTAGCGTGACCACGCCGGCAGGCAAGACAGCGGTCCTGCACAACCGCTCCGGTAGCAGCACAGATAACTTAATCAAGTCGTACAGCAATGAAGGTATGCCGTCCCTGCAAGCTCTGCTAGGAGAAGAGGCCCAGGGGGACTGGACATTGAAGGTGGCCGACCTGGCTTCGCAGGATAACGGCAGATTACGCCGCTGGGGTCTTGAAATGGACCTCGACACGTCCACCCAACTCGTACAGGGCGAAGCGATCCCGGCGCTTTCGATTCCCGATAACGATCCTACCGGGGTGAGCAGCAACATAAGTATCGCCCAATCTGGTTCAGCCCAGCGCATCAAGGTCGGCGTTGATATCGCGCATACCTTTATTGGCGATCTGCGCGTCGAGCTGGTGTCCCCTTCGGGCCAGCAGGCGCTTCTCCACGACCGGTTCGGTGGCGGTGAAGATAACCTGATCAGAATTTATGATTCGCTATTGCATCCGGCTCTAGCAACCCTCACTCACCAGCCGATTGAGGGGAACTGGGAGTTGCGGGTTAAGGATTTGGCCGGACGCGACGTCGGCAAGTTTAACAAGTGGAGTTTGGAGCTGGCACTGTAAGCGAAGTCGAAAACAGAAAGTTGTACTATGCGTTCGAAGTGACTAGTCCCTCGCCGCTTCGCTCGGAGTTTTCATCGTCCAGGGTGATCCCAATGATAACGAATATTGCACGGTAGGTGAAATAAATATCTTGACTCCAATTTGCTGCGCCGGTAATCCAGCGGCGTAGAGCCAGTCGAGCGTTTGAATGCACGGTCGAAAGCGGAACGATCGAACAACCGTCGCGGCTGAAATTCGAGCGGCGGAAAATCTCACCACGAAGGACACGAAGAGCACGAACGAGGAGGATTGTCATTGCGATCGACGAGAGAAATCTTTCTAGATCCCTTGCATTCGCCAGACTGTGTGAAAACTCTGTTCGTGGTTCGACCCTTCGGCTTGGCTCAGGATAGACTGGGCTCACCACGAACGGATGTACGACATTACAAATCAAACATTTGACCGTTCGCCCTGAGATTGGTCGAAGGGCTCCTAAAGAGTTTTTCCACGGTCTGTTCGCTCGGGATGACCGCCCCTGGCCTGTTAGTTGGCGACCCTTCGACTTGGCTCAGGACATGTTTGGGGCGAGAATAATCCTAAGGGTCTGTCCTTACATCGATAAGTAGCGGTCGCGAACTATTCTCGGTGGGTCAGCGCGCGCTGCGCCATGTCCGGTTAGTAACCATATCGGCTCTAGCAGCCGTGACTTCGTTTGTTTTTTTCCCTTTGCTTCTGCTAATCCTAATTATTAGACGCTTCGCGGGCGGACCCCGTTTGTGCCGGCGGCGGATTTAGAACGGCAATGGCAGCGCAACTCGCCCGGCGCTGACAATTTTTCGATTTCTGGCCCGCTCGCAAGAAGAGTCAAGCAGGATACGAGGACGAAAACAAAGCGGCTTAGAGTAAACGGTTCGAGTTGGGAGGGCGCCATTAGCGTTAGACATGTCACGGGGACTTCGGTTTCCCCGCCGCTCAAAGGAAAACTTAACGTCCAGCGATTTGTTGTCCCATACCGGGTGTATGGCGAGGGGGAGTGTACTCTCGTTTTCATAAACGGCGTCCAGCAGTCGATGGCTATGTGGCATAGTTTTGTGCGCCGCTTTAGCCAGAGCTACCGGATTGTGCTCTTTGATTATCCGAATCAAGGCGCGGGCCGGATCGTCGCCGGTCCTGTCCATTTGTCCCTGGATGAGCAGGTCAATATCCTGGATGCCGTGATCAACGCGACGAGCGGTGAGGAGGAGCTGAGCGTCTGTTCCGCGTCGTGGGGCGGCGTGGTTGCGCTGGCCTACGCCGTGCGCTATCCAGCGCGACTAAAAAGTTTGATCCTGGCCAGTATAGGCACCAGGGCGAATCAAAAGATGATCGACATCATCACCAAGGGTCTGGAAATGCCGGTAAAAGATCGCTTGGAAGTGGCCGAGACGTTAATCGAGTGTGTTGGCCAAGACCTTCCCGCGGCCATGAAGAATAGAATTGTCAGCCAGTTTCAGCGCATGGGTCCGGAGGCGTTACAGGCCTTTTTTGACCACGGTTCGACGGTTATTTCCGTGCGCGAGTTAGGCGAGGTGGTCGACGTAGGGAAAGTCCAATGCCGAACCATAATCGTACACGGCGAAAACGACGCCATCCTTGATATCGATGATGTCAAGTTTCTGGCTTCGCAAATTCCGCGGTCGGAGTTGAAAGTGATAAAGGATGTGGGACATTTTCTCCATTTGGAAAAGGAAGACTTGCTGGATGTCTATGAAGATATTCTCGCGACGGTTTGTTGAGATCTCCCGCTATCAACTCCTTTACCGACCCCATGAATCAACTCAATTTACTTCCCCTTCCCCGCGTAGAAAACATAACGGCTGCTGAATTTCAGAAGGCATATATGGCACCTAACCGTCCGGTCGTTATTAACGACATGGCTTCCTCATGGCCTGCTTTAAAAAAATGGACACCGGAATACTTTGCAAGGGAATATGGCTTCTTGCAGGTCAAAATCTACAACAGCAGCTTTACCCGGGCTGGAACATCGTACATGTCGAGTTTAAGAAAGATACCCTTTAGAGAATATTTGGACGTTATGTTGACCAGTTCCATGGATCTGAGGCTGTTTGCGTTCAATATTTTCTGGCAAGCTCCGGAATTGAGAAAAGACATACTCTGGCCCGATATCACGAAGGGTTTTTCCAAACAATTCATATTTACGTTTTTTGGTTGCAAAGGTTCAATCACCCCGCTGCATTATGATCCCGATCTGCCGCATCTTTTGCATACTGTTCTGCACGGCAAAAAGCGCGTGGTACTCTTTCCCAATGAGGAATCTAAAAATCTCTACAAACATCCGTTTAACACCCGCAGCTATGTCGACGTCGAAAATCCCGACTTTGATAACTTCCCGCGGTTGAAAAACGTCACGGGTTACCAAGCGATACTCCACCCGGGCGAAACTCTGTTCATGCCGAGCGGGTACTGGCATCACATGGTTTATGAGCAAGCCGGTTATGCCGTCTGTATGCGATGTTCTCATATACCCATGGCAAAAAAGCTGCGCGCGTACGTCAACATGTTTATTGACTTCCCAATCGATAAAATCATGAACAAGTTCTGGCCGGAGCCTTGGTTCCGCTGGAAGGAAGTACGAGCGCAGCGCTAAGGAGCCGCGGCCGACCTAGTAATGGCCGCTTCTAAAACGGCGCTGGGTGCGCTCGACAGGAAGTGCGAGGCGCAACGCTTCCGTAGCAAAGTGGATGGGTTTCTGCCTCTGAGCCGACATCGAGCAACGGATACGAAATACATATATAAGGATAGAGCAGATGGAGGAAAGGAATTAGGAAGAAAAGGGACGCTGGCGGACAAATTGGGAAAAACGGGTAAACGGGCGGACAACTGCCCCAAAGAAGACCTGGATGTGAAAAGATTTCTCGGTTGTGGGTTTTCTTCGTTTGGATTTGTTTCGGATTTCGTACCTCAGTTTCCAATGAATCTGAGGCCGGAGCAGATTGCATTCGGACGAAATTGATCGCTCCCGAGAAAGCGGTCGTGATCCAATAATGGTCAATCAGCATCGCGAGCGTTTTGTTCTAATGGCACTGGCTGGGCTCTTTCTGCTCGCAGGCCTTTGGGCTGGATTAGCGCGCTTGGGGTGGATTCTTCCTGTGCTGAACGACCAGTTTCCCTTTGTTCATGGGCCAGTCATGGTGATTGGCTTTCTCGGTACGCTAATCGGACTCGAGCGGGCGGTCGCATTGGGCCGAGATTGGCCTTATGGCATCCCGGTATTGACCGCCCTTAGCATAGTCTCAGTTCTTATCGGTTTATCCGTCGAAATAAGCGCCTTGTTTGCCATAACAGCCAGCTTGTTCACGGCTGCGGTTTTCGTTGCGCTCTATCGTCAATATCCCTCGGAGCATTTTGTCGTTATGGGCCTGAGCGCGCTTGCCTGGTTCATGGGAAACATTCTTTGGCTCGTGAGTTCACCGATATTTAAGGTGGTGCCATGGTGGGTGGTTTTTCTAGTTCTAATGATTGCCGGTGAAAGGTTGGAGCTGTCTAGAATCAGGCGACCATCAGCAAAGGTACGAGCCATTTTCCATATCAGTCTCGGAATCGTGATCCTGGGAGTCGTCACTTCCTTGTTAGATTTCTATCTTGGCCTGCGCCTCGCGGGCCTGGGTTTACTGGCGATCGCGCTCTGGCTGATCCGTTACGATTTAGCGTGGCAGTCGGCTCGACAATCCGGCCTGCCGCGCTTCATGGCGGTTTGTTTGATCGCGGGTTATTTCTGGTTAGCAGTCGGAGGGCTTCTCTGGATTCTCTTCGCGCAATTTTTCAGCGCCGGTCTCCGTTATGATGCAATGTTGCATGCGGTTTTTTTAGGTTTCGTGTTTTCGATGATCTTTGCCCATGCGCCCATCATCTTGCCTACAATTACTGGTGTGGCTTTACCGTTTCAGAATTTGTTCTATCTTCACGCGGCACTGCTGCACGTCTCGCTTCTGTTGCGCGTCGTGGGTGGTCTTGGATTGTGGCCCTGGCTGCAACAATGGGGCGGCATGCTCAACACCTTTACCGTCGTGTTATTTCTGGTGAACAATGTGCGCGCAGTGAAGATGGGGAACACGGCGTCGGCGAAAGTGAGTTCAGTTCGGAGTGTTTGATTCCGGAGGACGATCTGATAGTGCCCGGTTCAGGACGCGCTCAAGCAAGGATCCCTTTTGGGGCTCAACAAGGAGTGCAACACGTGAAAATTCTAATGCATTTGGCGGTTGTTCTTTCGCTGGTCGCGGTCCTGGGTTGCGTTGATTTTAAGTTGGAGGTGCCGGGTGACTTTGTTCTGGTAGATCATAGTATCTTCCGCACCGACCGGGGAGCGGTAGGTATCCTGAGCGCCTCCGGGGAACCGGCCCCGACGATCTTCCACTCTAATCATCCCGCTGGTGCGGGGTCCGGGCACTGACGACGGTCGGGCCGGGCGTACTGGGGAAATTGGTGCCTGGCACGCGTGTTGAAGAATTGAACCCGGGTTCCGCAGTTAAACGATAGATCCACAAGCGCAGGGTGGAACCCTGGAGCAGCGAAGGCGTCCGACTGTGAAACATCAAAGCCTTTTTGCACTCTGGCACTTAG
>DATBLC010000414.1:0-17246 GCA_036555515.1 Binatia bacterium | reverse complement strand
ATTTGCGCAAGCCGCGAAAACTTTCAGCTATAACAGAGAGCCGCGGTGGCATTATTTGCCGGTCGCGCCAGGAAAAAAGCTCGTGTCGATCACCCGCCTTGGGTCAAGCTCCTTGTCGGCTTTGAGACTTGTAATGATCGTCTGTATGCCGCCGGGCGTCGGCACTGGTTCTTCCCGGATTCGTTTGCGTAGGTTTTCGTAAACGATCTTTAGCTCGGCGTCGTTTTGCTTCGAAAATTTGCGCAAGTAGGGGATAACCGCCTCCGGACGGCTGCGATGAAATTTGATGCCATCGACGTAGGCTTTCATGAATCGCTCCACTAGCCGACGGTTCTCGGCGATCAACGACCCCCTGGTCACCAGCGTGTAATGAGCGTATTCGACGTCGAGGTCGCTCAGATCGGCCAACACGTTCAGTCCCATGCGTTGCACTTCGACGATCTGCGGCGGGGAAAGCAGGCTCGCCTGCACATGCCGCCCCTGCAACGCGGCCATGCGCGCCACCGTCAGTCCGACCTGCAGCATCCGCACGTCTTTGTCGGGATCCAGGCCCCAGCGGCGCAGCGCCTCGCGGGTCGCGAACTCGTCTCCGGAGCCGAAGCGGCTGATCGCCAGCGTTTTGCCCTTCAAGTCCTGCGGCTTTTGCAACTCGGGTAAAGTCACCATGACGTAATTAAAGCGATTCATAAACACGGCAATGATCTTGAGATCGATGCCGCTGGCAACAGCCGCAACCACAGGGACTGCCCCGACGTGGGCAAAGCTCACTTCGCCCGCGATCAGCGATTGTACGACCGTGGCCGAACTGCCAACCTGGATATTCTCGACGTCGAAGCCATGTTTCTTGTAGATGCCGCCGTTGATCGCAACTTCGATATGATCCGAGGTACCGCCAATGTTGGCAACGCGAATTTTGGCGAGTTGTTGAGCGCAAACATGCGCGCCGCCGACGGCGACCAGAACCGCCGCGACCGCTAGGACTTTCATCCTTCTAAACATGATCTCCAATCCGAGAAAGGCCTTCCTTTGATGGCAATATAGTGCCTGGAATTGAAGTCCGTACACAAAACCGCAGTCCGAATCCGTCATTCCGCGAAGCGGGAATCTAGGACCCCCGTGTATCTCCCCCTTTGCTAGAGACTGTGTCGCAATCGCCAAAGTGCGCTGATGTCATGCTGAGCCAAAGCGAAGCATCTCGCATTTTCACGGTGTTACGAAGACGAGATTCTTCGCCTGACGGCTCAGAATGACATTACGACACAGTCTCCTAAGGGGGAGACGAAGAGGGGGTGGAATCCGGGTCGCCCCCCACGGGCAGCACACTCTTAAAGAAATTCTATCATCCCCAGACTGGTAAATCTAAACTGCTTATGCGCCGACGCCGGCAATATCGTCATCTGATGAATCGCGTACTCATGTTCGTAGTTTCGCCTGGCGTTGACGCCGTCGAGCGGCACGACCACATCGTAACGGAAGATCCGCGCTGCCGTGGTGGCGGTGTAGAGCACAGCGAAATTGGTCGCCGAGCCGACGATAATTAGCGACCGGCAACTCCGTTTGTCCAATTCCGCCTTGAGCGCGCCATCCATGAATTTGTCAAAGGCGTCCGGGTAGAGGACCGGTTCTGACTCACGTCGTTTGAGCGGCGCGGCGACTTCACCGAGCGGCGTCCCCTTGGCGGCGGCGGAGATGGTGTATAGTATCGGCATCGCGGCGCGCCTGGCGCGCTCGAGGAAGTCTGCGAGGGGTGACATCAACTCCGAGCAGACTTCTTGCGGACTTTCGCAGCGCCGGCTCAAGTCAAGCACGACGATGGATGTCGTCTTGCCGTCGAGTTTAACCGACTGCGGCTCTGGCCGGTTAGGCCCTTCCTGCGTCATGTGAATTCTCCTCGACGAAGTCGGTATCCAACAGTACCGCGCAGGACGGGCAGTAAATCTGCCGCAGCAGGTACTGACCATTCAGATCGGACATCAGCCCGCCCGCCGTTGTCGGCGGCAGAAGACGGACTTTGCAGAACTGCCGCCAGTCCTCGCCCGCGCGGCAATGTTTGTGCTGACATTTGCTGCAACGAACCCATTGGGTACCGTCCAGAATTGCTATTTCGAGATTCGCTCTTAGCGGATGATTCATCGCGGCTCCTGGAGGCGCTCCCGCCGAAGTCTCGTGCGCAGCTTGTCGGTTGCCGCCGGGTCCAACACGGGAGCCTCCCCTTCGAGCACCACACCGTAAATCTCCCTGGCCTCTTGGCGCAAGACGATGCCGTCTTCGACGTCGTTTAGCACGCGCTCGGGCTCGCGTTCGAGAGGATCGCCATAGCCGCCCCCGCTCGACATGCGCATGTAGAGCACGTCGTTCTTGCCAATGTCGAATTCGCAGTAGGGCAACAGCCGGCCGCTGCCGCCGACGACCTCGAGCCGGTCCGGCAAATTATCCGCAGCGATCATTTCCGCCACCCGGGTTCCTTCCTTGAGCATCAGCAAGCTCGGCGCGCCAGGATAACCGCCGAACATTCCCTGGCCCGAGTTTCTAAGGCCGGCCACGCCCAACGCCACGCCTTTGATCTTACCCTCGGGCGCGTCGTGCACCGTGAGCGCCGATTCGCCGCCAGTGCCGCCGCGATACCTGCCCGCCCCTGCGCCGCCTTTAGTATTGCGGCGAAACAAGTAGAGCAATGGAAAATTCGCTTCGAGCCACTCGATGTTATGGCAGCTCAGGCCCCGCCCAGTGTCATCGCCATCCTTGTAGGACCGCGCTCCGGTGCCGTCCAGGGCGCCCTCAGACAGCGTCGATACGTAGTACTTGCCATGTTGATTGACGCCGGCGTGGCGCGCCAACCGATGGCCGGCGTTGAGCGCCATGACTTCGCCCCGCCATTTTTCGCTGGTGGCGAGCATCTGCATGATCGCCGAGTTGGCGACGAACTTTACCGTCGCGCCCCCCGAAGTCGTATTGAGCGAAACCGGCGCCGGCGGCGTCGGATTCACTACGGTTCCCTCCGGCGCGATCACTTCGATGGGTTTCAGCGCCCCGTGGTTCTTCGGTAGATCATAGGCGAGTGTGCAGAGCATCGCCTCGTAACAAGCGCCGAAGGTCGCGTGGTAGGGCAGGTTGATGCCCTTCTTAGCCTGCGGGCTGCTGCCGCTGAAATCAAACAGCAGGCGGTCGCCTTTTTTGTCGAGCGTCACGTGCACTTTCCAGGTGTCGCCGGCGTGAATGCTGCCGGTGTCGCTCCATGTCCCGTCGGGAATCTCGGCAATGCGCTTGCGCAGAATCGCTTCGGAGTAGTTGAGCATTTCTTGCGACACGGCGGTCACTAGCTCCGCACCGAACTGCTCGTACAACGCCTGGATCCGCGACTTCGCCACGTTGTTCGCCGCAATCTCACACTTGAGATCCAGGCCGACCATCACCGGTTCGCGGGTCATGGTGATGAAGGCATCGAAAAGATCTTTTCTCAACTCGCCGCGGTCGACCAGCTTGATGCCTGGAATGCGAATGCCCTCATGGCAAATCTCGGTGGCGCCCGGCGAGTTGCCGCCCGGCGACATCGCGCCGATATCCATCACATGGACGAAGGTCGCGCTCCAGCCGACCAGCCGTCCCCTGAAATGAATCGGAGAAATCATGTAAACGTCCGATTGATGGATCGCCGCGAGATAGGGATCGTTGAGGAGAAAAATATCGTCGGGGTTGATGCCGCCGTTATTTTCAAACCGCTCGATGATGCGCTTGACGGCAAAGCCGGCGCACGCCACATGCCAACCCATCGAATCGCCCGCCGACAGCACGTCGCCGTTGGCGAGGTAAAGGGACGCCATGTAGTCGTGCATCTGCGTCGTGTTGACCGTGCCGCCGACGCGCTCCAGCGCCGTGCCCATTTCCTTGGCGATCTGGTATAGCCGGTGCGAAAGAATTTCGAAAGTGATCGGGTCGACGCTTGAGATGATTGGATTGACCGACATAGTTCAAGCTCCCAGCTGGTTGCTGAAAAAAAATTCCATGCTTCGACGGGCTCAGCATGAACGGAAATTTATTAATGAATTCAAAACAAACTCCGTTCGCCCTGAGCCTGGTCGAAGAGTGAACGGAGCTTTTTCAGCACCCTCCCAGATGAATTCTGATGTTGAAATATTCGTCCATGAGGGCGCGGTCGTTGGGATTGATCACGATGGTCGTGACTGGAGTCTCGATGATTGCCGGGCCGTCAAACTCCACCCCCGGTTGCATCTTGGCGAAGTCATACACTCTCGTCGACACGAAGTTTCGTTCTTCTTCGAAATAGACATCGCGCCGGCCGTTCAGAGCGTGCGCTCCATCGGACCTTTGTATTTGCTCGGCCCTGATATCCGGCTTCTTGAGCAAGCCCGTCGCCGTGAGGCGAAATGTCAGTATTTCTTTCCCTGCTTCTCGATACCCTGAGCCTTGGCCGAACGCTTTCTCGTACAAGTCGTCGAAAAGCGCATATAGGTCCTCCATCTCTCCGGCGGTGATGGCCGTAGTTCCCGCCGGAAAAGGCACGTTGAGCTCATGCACCTGATAGCGATAGCGCATGTCGACGCTACGGTTCACCAAGACATCGCTTTCCTCAAAGCCCGCGGCGCTGAGATCGCCGAGCGCCCGCGTCAAAAGCCCCGCAAAGTTTTCGTTCACGCGCGCGGTCTCGACGGGCACGACGACGTGATCCGATTTGCCATATTCATAGACCACATCGGAGCTGATAAGCCCGGTGGCGCCGTGCACTGAAGCCGTCAAAGGCACCACCACCTGACGGATGCCTAACTCGGCGGCGTAGCGGCTCGCGTGCACCGGCGCGGCGCCGCCAAAGGCAAAGAGCACAAAGTTGCGCGGATCATGGCCCTTTTCAACGGTCGCCTTGCGGATCAAATCGCTCATATGCGAGTTGGCGATGCGGTAAATGCCGCTAGCCGCCTCCATCGCGGTCATTTTGAGGGGCTTGGCGATTTTTTCGCGCACCGCTTCCATCGTTTTTGCTTTGTTGAGTTTCATCCGGCCACCGAGAAAATAATTCTCGTTGAGATAGCCCAACACCAGATCGGCATCGGAAACCGTCGGCTCCGTGCCACCGACGTCGTAACAGACCGGTCCGGGCAACGCGCCGGCGCCCTGGGGCCCGACTTTGAGCAGACCGGTATCGGGATCGATCCACGCGATGCTGCCGCCGCCCGCGCCGATGGATTCCACCCAAATCTTGGTGGAGAGAATGCTGTGGCGCAGGATGACCGGTTTGTAATCGCGCTCGATCACGCCGTCGCGTACGACGCTGACTTTAAAGGTCGTGCCGCCCATGTCGGTAGCCAGGATATTCGTCTCCCCGATATGCTCGCCTAAAAATCGCGTCCCGACGATGCCCGCCGCCGGACCGGACTCGATAATGCCGACGGCATTTTTGCAAGTGGCCTCTATGCCCAGCACACCGCCATAGGCCTGCATGATCAGCGGCTCGCGCTTGAGGCCCGTGGCGTGGAGAATGCGCTGGAGATTCTGCAGATAGCTGGAAATCTTTGGCCCGATGTACGCGTTGAAAACGGTGGTTGCCGACCTTTCGTACTCGCCGAGGTACGGCGCCACTTCACTAGACAGAGTAAAGAACAGTTTGGGATACTTCTCTTTGAGCAACTCCGCCAGCTGCTTTTCATGGCTATCGTTGACGATCGACCAGAGAAAACAGACCGCGATGGACTCGACGCCTTTTGAGACCAATCGATCGACGGCCTGCTCGGCGGCCTGCGCGTCGAGCCGAATCAGCTCCTGGCCTTTGTAATCGATGCGTTCCGGCACCTCTTCCACCAGCTTACGCGGCACGAAAGGCTGGGGCTTGTCGAGGGCCGAGCGGTGGGCGATCTCGTTTTCGGTGAGCCCTTCGGCGATCTTGCCGCGCATCATGTGCAGGGTGTCGCCGAATCCCTTCGTCAAAATCAGCCCGGTCTTGGCGCCGGCGCGCGTGATCAGCGTGTTATCGCCGATGGTACAGGCGTGAAAAAACAATCGCGTCGCGCTCAACAATTCATCGACATTCTTGAACCCGAGATATTGCGCGGCGTCGGCGGCGGCATTGAGCGCTCCCTGAGAAAAATCGGCAGGCGTCGACAGCGACTTGCCGATGGTCACTTTTCCCCCTTCGTCCACCACTACGCAATCGGTAAAAGTTCCGCCAATATCGACTCCCACGACATAATTCATATTGCGGTAGTCCTCGATGCTCGCGCCGCCGCGCCCACTAACAGCCGTAACCGTCCCGGCATTGAATCCCCATCTCCCTCTGCGCTTCCCGCAAGAAACTCAAGTCCGCGATCTGCGCGATCGCGACCCTGTCGGGATCGACGCCCAGACGCGGCGCCGTTTGCTGCAAGTAAACTCTCATGCCCTTTTCGGTAAAACCGCCCGGGTCATCGGGATACATGAATTGAAGAACTTGTCGGGTCGCTTCGCGGGCGACCTCCGAGCTGATTTTTAGATCCTTCGCCGCAATCTGGGCCGCCTCATCGGGCCGCTGGCGAATCAATAACATCGCCCTGAGATGGGAGCGCAGCCACCGCTTGATAAGATCCGGGTTCTGGCGGATGAGCTTTTCGTTGACCGCCGTCCCAGAAAAAGGCACCGGAAAAACTTCGCCGGAGTGCATGAGAATACGATATCCCTTGCGCACTAACTCAGCGGCGATGTCCGGGTTGTTCGCCGCCGCCGCGACTTGCCCCTGATCCATCGCGATCACGCGGGCTTTTGCGTCACCGATCGCAATGAACTTGACGTCGCGCACCGGATCGAGACCGAGCTTCGCGAGAATCAAGCGCGTCGCCAGATCGTTGGTTGCGCCCGGACTCGAAATCGCAATGGTTTTTCCTTTGAGATCATCCGCCGCGCGTATCTCGGGCCGCACGGTGAATTGAAACGTCGAAGTATTGTAAATGAAATAGATCGCTTTCAACGGCGCGCCGCGCAGCGCGGCTGTGATCGAAGGGCCGGCGACGCCGAAATGCACTTCGTTGGCGATCAGCGCCGGCACCGAGACCCGCGAGTTCGCCACGATGACTTTGAGATCGAGCCGCTCGTCGGTAAAGAAACCTTTCGCCCTGGCGACGTAGGTCGGCAAATAACCAAAATCCGGCGTCGAGATCGCCTGATAAGCGGGGATAAGATTCTTGGTCTGCGCCGAGCAAAGGGCGTGGTCAAGGCTCGAGAGCGCGCAGACAATCGCAAGCGCCCAAAGTTTCATCATTTCGCTCCTGGAAACAATTCGAGATATTTTTTGCCCAGCGCGGCATAGCGCCTTCCGATATCGAGGGCGTCGGGCATCCGCACGTCCAGCCCTTTTAGTAATTGAGTCTCCCGCGCCGGAACTTTTGGATGGGCAGCCATTCGATCATGCGCCGCGAAAATTTGTTGCCCTTCCTCCGAAAGCAAATAATCGATCAGCAGCGCGCCGGCGTGCGGATGCGGCGCAGTGCGGGTCATGAATAAAAAACTCGGCCGCAGATACAGCGGTTTGACCGGCGCAAACCAAACCGGCGCGCCTTGCTGGGACATGCCCAGAACCGAATTCAAGTTCGTCTCCACGGCGAGATCGTACTCGCCCGCGGCAACCAGTTGAGACAGCAGCCGTCGTCCCCGTACATGATGCAATTGCTGCTCGTTGAGTGCGCGCATCAATTTAGTGACGGCCTCTTCGCCCAGTTGCTGCAGCAACGCGCCAAACCAGTAGTAAGACTGGCTGTCCATCGCCAGCTTGCCTTTCCAGCGCGGGCGAAGAAGATCCTCCAGCCGCTGCGGCACCTCCTCCTTGCCCACCAGACGGGTATTGTACGCAGGCACGAGAACATTGAGGAGGCTTACGTTCCAGAAACTATTCCGGTCGCGAAACGACTCCGGATAGGCACCGAGTTGCGGCGAGCGGTAGCGCGCCATCACCCCTTTGTCGATGAGGACAAGAATCCCCAGCTCGCCGCTCATGATCGCATCGGCGGCTAATCTCCCGGCTCGCGCCTCGGCATCCACACGGGCGATGATCGACGCGCCGGAAAAACGTCCCAACTGCACGTTGACACCGGGATATTTTTTCATGAAACCACCGGCCACCGCATTGGCAACGATCGTATCCAGGTTCAGATAGATCACCGCTTCGCCTTCGGCGCGCGCGCCTTGAACCAGCCGCGCCTGTCGCTCTGCGGCGGACAAGGAATCCAACGCCGACAATTTCGGCTCGACGACTTGGGCGAACACGCCGCCATGGGTTGCGAGGAGAAATATCACTACTCCCAGGATAAGAACCAGATGGCGTCCCATAATTTGCCGCCGCGCTATTCGAGTTTCATGTGGAATCATAGCTCCATAACAAATAAAAGGCGCTCTGCGACCAGCCCTGCCGTCGCCGCCCGGGTCTATACCTGGGTTGCTATCGCCTTTTATCCCTAGATTTGCTTGGCTCCAGGCATCATAGGACAGATTTTTGAAACGGTGCAAGGTTTTTCGCAGATAAACTTTGCAAACCGCCTTTAAATCTCCTGCCGATCCCCAGTGCAGATCGCCTTCGCTTTTGGGCAACAGATTTGGGGTCTAGACGCGGTACTTGATATTCTTGCCGAATCGCTAATAACAGGGTATCGAAACAAGGAGACGTAATGGCTTTGCTGGAATCTTCTTCCCGGCTCTTCACAACGGCAAATGGCTATACCGTCTTTCCGGTGCGCGCGGATGCAATATCGTTAGGAGGTTGAGATGAATCACAAACTGATCGAGACGGTAGTGGTAACTCTCTTTGCCTTCATTGGGTCCGGATGCACCCAGTTTGCACCCTATCGAACTCGGACCTTTATTTATGACGGAACGCCTGAAAAACGCATAGTGCCGGATGTAGCAGAATGTTATTCCGGGCCGCCGCAAGATCGGCGCACAATGCCAGCGCTCGATAAGCTACGGCCTTGTGAAGACGAGGAAAAAGCCGACGCGGCTGCTTACGCCGTTCAACACCGTCACTATCAGTACAAGGATTATGAGAACGACCAAGATCTTTCGGGCAAACTTCGAACTGCCGACTACCACCTGTCCTTCGTTGAATTCGACGATCAGGGTTGGTTCGCCGATCGTAAACAAATGGAAGCGCTCTTTGCGCTATTGGACCGGCTCGAGACGAGGGAAAAGAAGCTCCGCAACAGGCACGTCTTGATTATTCTTTACGCCCATGGGTGGAAGCACAATGCGAGCCAGTGCGACAATAACGTCATCTGTTTCTCACGCCTGCTCGAACGGATGGACATTTTGGAACGCCACCTACAAGATGAAGACACCCGGCGTCAGGTCGTTGGAGTTTATGTAGGTTGGCGCGGCTTGTCAGTGGATGCCGGGCCGCTTTCGAATATCACGTTCTGGACGCGCAAGAGCGCAGCCGAACGGGTGGGACGAGGCGGTGTGACTGAGTTGCTAACGAGACTCAATGATTATCGGCGCATCCGCAATGCTGAACGAGAGGGAGACAAGACACAACTGGTGATAGCCGGACACAGTTTCGGCGGGCAGGTCATCTATTCGGCTCTTTCACACGCTCTCATGGAGCGCGCCAACCGGACAATTCGTGTCGCCGCGCCCAATTGTAACGATGTCCGGGGAAGCAAGACATACTCGGACGGGCTGACTTGTTACGACACAGCGACCAGTTTCGGGGATTTCGTCGTGCTCGTGAATCCAGCCTTCGAGGGCTCGCAGTACGAGCCCCTGTTTCACATCGCCACGAATCGTTGCTATCGGTCCGATCAGCGTCCGGTCATGATGACGGTGACCTCGAGCGGCGACCTGGCAACTCGTATGGCGTTTCCGCTGGGCCGAAACGTCGGCACGCTGCTTGAACGAGCAGCAACGTCGGATCAGGCCGATAGCATCGTCCAGGCGGTCGGTCATAACCTGCGTTACGAGACTCACAAGCTCAAATGGATAGGAGGCACCTCTTCAGATACAGATGATTCGCGCGAGCGCGAAGACAAGGAACAGGTTTGCGGTTGCCCGTATCTCGTTCCAACATTGGAATTCAACTGGCGCCGCTTTAAAAACCGCATCGAACCTTTTCTGCTGCCTCTCGGTGCGCGCGCCGAAGAGAATCCACTCACTTCCGATCGGATCGAGCAGCAGCAAACGCGCCTCTATGACAAGGAAGTTTACGGCCCTGACGTTCGGTTGGAAGGAGATGTAAAATATAGCGCGAACTATCCTTATCTTGTCGTCAAAACCGACCCTGAGATCATCCCCGACCATAACACGATCTACAGCGAACCGTTCGTGCGATTCCTCCACTCTTTTTTCCTTGTTCACATCGCCTTCGGTCGTCCGTTCGAAGCCGACGGTTGTGAAAAAGCCAAGGCGATAGAGGCGTGTCCAAATAAAGCGCTGGTCCCGTGCGAACAATCATGTGTCTTGCCTGACGGAAGATCGTGCAGTGGGCGGAGTACGGATGGTCTGGGTTCAACGGCCGGCCGGCCGAATGCTTATTAAGGAGTCCACAATTGAGTAACCTAACAGCGACCGAGGGGTGAGACCTGGAGAGCGCGGGCACAGGAGCGCAAAGGTTGTTTTCAGGCCCTGCCGGCGGGCATTTCCACCTATGGAGAGGACGCGGTGGTGGCCGGCAAGACAGAGAACCATTGACCGCGATCGGAAGGGCTCGCCTCTCGGTCGCACACTAGCGACATAGTCTCTAAATAACGAACTCATTATTAACTGACCTATTTCATTTTAGGTACCCGCCAATTTCAAAAACGGAACCACTTGATTTCACGTAAGGGACCTCGGCCTATTTCAGGTGGTTCCGGTCGTTTTCTGAGCGGAGCGATGAACGAGGCCATTTGGAGCGGGTATTGGGGTCGCGCATTTGTCTGCGAATCCTACTACGCGCGCGACCAAACATCCTCCCTAGATATTGAACCTCGGCCAGAGTATGCTGATAAATGAGGTTCCCGCGCAAATCGCCAAGGGAGGAAAATATGCAAGCCACTGCCTGGGATTTTCAAAACCAACTCATTGCTATTCTAAATGCGGCCCGATTCAGCGGGAAACGTTACATCGATGTGGAATCAGGTCATCTTCACAGGCGGGTAGAAGCGAACCCAGACTCGAACTTCGGGATGCCGGTTTGCTGTGAGGTGATGAGAAAGATGATGCGCACCGGCGATTCGATTGTAAACGAGCCTGCAAGCGGCGAGGGGGAAACGCTGATGATCCGATACAACGTGTAGGGGAAGGCGCGGGAAATCATCGTCCTCAGTAGCATCGTCGCCCGGGCGGCTTGTCAGTGGGGGCCGAATTAGAGTTGCAAAATGCTTTAGGGACTTCATCGACGCGTTTTATACAGTTAACTCAAGTCCAAGTCTATCAACAAACCTTCCCTAAGATCATAGATCCAGCCATGCACCATTACTGGCTGGTCTTGTCGCCACGCTTGTTTAACCACGTCAGTTTCGCGCACCGCATGGACTTGCGCCATTACGTTCAGCTCACAAAGCCGCCGCCAACGCGCTTCTTCGTTGGCCGCGGCATCCAACTCGTCTTTGTGAGCGCGGTAAACGGCCCGCACATGAGCAAGCCAATTTTCCAGCGGCAACCCCGACCATTCTTGCAGTGCGGCGAGCACTCCGCCGCAACCGTAATGGCCGCAGACGATGACGTGCTTGACGTGAAGAGTCGCGACCGCATATTGCAGCACTGAATGAACGTTGGTGTCGAACGGCGGCACGAGATTGGCGATGTTCCGGTGCACGAAGAGCTCGCCGGGCGCGAGGCCGACGATTTCGTTGGCCGGCACGCGGCTATCGGCGCACCCGATCCAGAGATATTCCGGCTTCTGGATCTCGCTCAAACGTTTGAAATATTCCGGATCCCTGCGCTTGATGTCAGCGGCCCACTTGCGATTATTGTCAAACAGGTGCGCTAGAAATTTCATAAGACGTCCCGCCGGAACTTTTCTGCGCAGATTAACGAAATTTCGCTCAACTTCCAAACTAGCGCGGCGCAAAACGATTTCTGAGGATAGGATAAAAAAAGGGAGGCGATTTGCCTCCCTTTTTTTCGTTGTAATTTAAGAACTTGTTAATGCACGCTTACTTCAATCTGCCGCGGCTTGGCCTCCTCTGCCTTCGGCACGCGTACCTCGAGCACACCGTCTTTATAAGTGGCTTCGATGCCTTCGTGTTTCACGGTCTCCGGCAGCGAGAATGAGCGCCAGAACTTTGCCGCGACCCGCTCCACGTGGCGGTATTGAACGTCTTCGGCCGGCTTTTCGGATTTCCTTTCTCCGCTCAGAACCAGGGTCCCGTCCTTTACTTCCACTTTGATGTCTTCCTTTTTCATTCCGGGAAGCTCGGCGCGAATTAGATATGCATCCTTGCCTTCCAAAACATCCACTGCAGGATACCAATTCGACCCATTCGGCACCCTGGAGCGACCGAAATATAAATCGTTAAACACAGAACCAATGTTGCCAAAACCCGCAAATGGTTCCCATCTTACTAGTTCCATAGTAGTTACCTCCTAACGCACAAAACCTAAGCACGCCTCCTCAGGCCGTCAATCCACTTGACAAACGACCGCCCAGTGCTTATTGCCGCCCCTCGGTTACAAGGGCAGGATTCTGCTCATGTGACCCATGTTTTACCTGCTGCAGCTGGCGGATCTGTCGAACACGATTGTTTGGTTTCTGTTGAGTTGCCTGTCGCTGATATGAATCGAGCGAGATCGGGAGCTTGTCCCCCGGGTTACCGCGCTAGCCATAAAAAATCGGCCGCCCGAATCGCCGGATTCGCTTAGGAAAGCAATGCACCGTCACAGGTTGAAAGTTCAAATCCTGTGCGTTTAACTCGCCTTCTGTCTCATCATTTTCAAGAGTTCTTCGAATGACGACTTAGCGATCACGCGATTGAACTGGGAGCGGTAGTTGTTGACCAGACTGATATTCTCGGCGACGACGTCGTAGATTTTCCACTTCCCGTCCACCTTTTGCAGCCGGTAAGCGACGGAATAGGTCTGACCGTCTTTGTCGATAATACGTGAATCGACTTGCGCGTAGTCGCCATCGACGCTCTCTCCCGTATAAACGACTTGCTGGCCGTCGTATAGATTGATCTGGTCCGCGTAGGTCTTTTCTAGCAACGTCGTGAAGGTTGAAACGAAGTCTTTCCGTTGCTGCGGATTCAGGCGGCGCCAACTTGCCCCCAGCGAGCGCATGGCCATCTCGTTGAAGTCGAATAGCGGGTAAACAATTTGCCGCAACCGATCGATGACTTGAGCCCGCTGTTTTGGATCGTCGAGCGTGGCTTTTTTTAAAATCTCGATGCCTTGATCGACCGCGGCGCGAATGGCCTGAGTCGGCTCGCCGGCGTTGGCCAATTCCCCGCTACAGATAACCAACAAGACCGCAGCAACTAGACTTGCTTTTAGGTTCATAATGGGAACTTTCTAAATCCTTCAATCAATTTCTTTCACACTACCCTAAACCTTGCGGGAGTCAATGAAACATGTTGCATCAATACTTCCGGAGCTCGACGGAAGGCGAGTCGAGCCGGCTCGCGAGATGGTTATCACCGGCTCAACTAAAGCATAAAACGGCTTTTGTCATCGACTGTTTTGGTCTAAACTCATTTCATGAAACACGCGATTGATCCCGAAGGAATGCGGCTGCCGATCAAATTGGATACTACTACGAACGGGGAATTCGCTCCCGTTCCGCTCACGCCGGCAAACCGTCTTGGCAACCGGCTGGCGCGCGATGCAGCGACACGAAACGCCAAAAGACTGGGCGTTAGCCGCCGCGATTTCCTCATTTCGGCGTGCGGCGCAGCAAGCACGTTGCTGGCGTTCAATGCGGCCTACGCGGTAGTGGGGAAACGCAGCGGATTTTTCGACCTCGAATCTGAAGCAGCACTCGAGCCGCAGCTCGCTCAGGCGCGACTTGGCGGCAAGGGAGAGTTCATCTTCGACGTGCAGGGACACTTCGTCGATCCGACGGGCGCATGGGTGAAGTCCGCGCCCGCCGATGCTTTCAAGTGGTCGTCCAAAGCGGCCTGCGGGCTCGCCGCGAAACCCGGAGCGCGCAGCTATCTCAACTGTCTCGGACCGGACGAGTTCGTCAAAGACGTCTTTCTCGATAGCGACACCGACATGATGGTGCTCTCGTTTGTTCCCTCGCGCCGCGATGCCGAGCCGCTGACGATCCAGGCGGCGGATGCGGTGCGCCGGATCGTCGACAGAATGGACGGCACGCACCGGCTGTTGCTCCACGGTCGCGTCAATCCGAATCAGCCGGGCGATCTCGAGTCCATGGACGAGCTGAAAGAGCGCTGGAAGGTGAGCGCGTGGAAGACCTACACCCAGTGGGGTATAGACGGCAAAGGTTTCTTCCTATCGGACGAAATCGGCATGCGCTTTATTGAGAAGGCACGCGCGCTGGGCGTAAAGGTGATCTGCGTGCACAAAGGACTGCCCTTCGGCAAGCAATCTTATGAACACAGCCAGTGCAGCGACATTGGCGTCGTGGCCAAGCGCTTCCCGGACGTGAACTTTCTCGTCTATCACTCGGGTTTTGTTTCCGGAGTGCCGGAGCGCGCGTACACCGGGCGTGGTGCGAGCGACGGCATCGACACGCTCATTCGCTCGGTGGCCGAAAACGACATCAAACCAAACAGCAACGTTTACGCTGAGCTCGGCAGCACCTGGCGCTTTCTCATGCGCGACCCCACCGGCGCGGCGCACGCGCTCGGCAAGCTCATAAAATACTGCGGCGAAAACAACGTGCTCTGGGGCACCGACTCGATCTGGTACGGCTCGCCGCAGGACCAGATCCAGGCGTTTCGCACCTTCCAGATCGCTCCCGAGTTGCGCGCGAAGTACGGCTACCCCGAGATCACGCCCGCGCTGCGCGCCAAGATTTTCGGACTGAACGCGGCGCGGGTCTACGCGATCAGCGCCGACGAGGTGAAGACGCACACCCGGGCCGACCGCATCATGCAGGAGCGTTTCGCCTATCGCGAACACCCCGAGCCCCACTATCTCACCTACGGCCCCAAGACCCGGCGGGAATTTTTGAACCTGCTACGCTGGAGCGGCGGAGATCGTACTTAGGAGATGGATGCCGTTCAAATCGATCAAAATGTTTGGTTAAGAACTGCGCCCAGATCCCGCATTAAATTGGCGTAATCCCGGCCATTCGTTCCAATCCGACGCGAGTTGACATAATAGCTCGTTAGCGCATAATCTCCTCTCAAAAATGCGGTGACGCTCCGCGGGTCGTGCGCCCGTTGGTGCTCCAATTCAATTCGACAAAGTCAGGAGGTGTTCCCATGATGACGCTCTATTTCAGTCCTGGCGCTTGTTCTTTGGCCTCTCATATCGGTCTCGAAGAAACCGGCGTACCTTATGAGATAAAACCGATTCTGCTCGCGAAGGGACAGCAGAGGACCGAGGCCTATCTGAAGATCAACCCGCGGGGCAAAGTGCCGGCGCTCAGCGTTGACGGCAAGATCCTGGTAGAGAACACGGCGATACTCACTTATCTCGCAAGGCGGTTTCCAGAAAAACGGCTGATGCCGACCGATCCCGCCGAGGAGGCGCGCTGTATTGGGACCATGTGCTGGTTCTCGAGTATCGTGCATCCCTCGTACCAGCGCGCCCATCGGCCCGAGCGTTTTGCCGAAGGCGAACCGGCGCAAGCCGCGGTAAAGGAAACCGGGCGGAAATCGTTCTGGGCCAATTGCCAGGAAATCGATTCCATGTTCCAAGGAAACGATTGGATCATGGGCAGTGAGTACACGCTCGTCGACCCTTACGCTCTGGTTTTCTATGGCTGGGGCGTGCGCGGCGGATTTCCTATGAAGGAACTCAGCGCCTACACGGCATGGCAAGAACGCATGATGAAGCGTCCCACCGTTAAAAAAAGTGTAGAGAGCGAGCAGGCCGTTTCAACAGCATAGCTCGTTATCCCTTGCTCTCTCCGGTCGTGGGAAAAATCGCCATTCGCCCTTCGACGTGCTCAGAGCCTGAGTTCACCGAAGGAACGAACGGCTTAGTGCTTACACCTCCCGTTCGTGCTGAGGCTCTCGAAGCATGAACGGATTTTTCCTCACGACCTCCGCAGAAACGGGGACGCTTTGCTTTCTCGGACGCTAGATAACGATGCCCTGCGGCTGTTGGCTAATGCCTGCGGATGAACTCCAGGACGTTGCGGTTGAAAGCCTCGGGCTGCTCCCAATTGATCGAGTGTGCGGCTTCGGGCAGCACGATGAACTCGGCGCCCGGGATATGGGCGAGCTGCCGGCGCATGACCCAAGGGGGTGCCTGCAGGTCCTGATCTCCGGGCATCAACAGGGTCGGCACCTGAATCGTCTTGAGCTTCTCGAACGTGATCGTAGTTCGTTGCGGCTGCGCCGGCGCGGCCTCCTGTCGCGAGTGGTGGTGAATCTCTAGCCAGCGCTTGAGACCTTCGGGGTTGGTCGCCATGTACCCCATGCTCACTTCCCTAAATTCTGGGGGCCAACTCGAAAACCCAGGAAGCCCCGTCTTTTGGCGGAGCTGCCGCAACGCTTCGTCGACAATGGCGCCGCCGCTGGCTGCAATGACCATGCTGCGAAGCCGCTCCGGATGCCAGAGAACGTAATCATAGGCAGCGAACCCGCCGCCCGCCACGCCGACGAGATGAAATCGGTCGAGTTTCAGGTATTCCGCCAAGGCATGCAGATCATCGGCGATGGTGCCGGGCTGGGGACCCGTGTCCGGATTCGCCGTACTGCGGCCCCATCCCCGCCGATCGAACGTGACAACCCGATATCTGGCCTCAACGAAGCCCGGAATGTTGAATTGCCAGCTGTCGGCATTGCCTGTGTTCGCGTGGAGCAGTATGAGCGGCACGCCGCTTCCATCGCTGTCCGTGTACCAAAGGCGCACTCCGGGGAGATCCGCATATCCCGCGAACGGCGGTAAAGAAGTTTGTGCCGTGGATGCCATAAATAGTAGAGAGGCCGCCCCGTCCCCGATCTTCGGGCCAGACCGTACTGTAAAAGATCGCGTTATGTCAACTTGAAGCGACTCAAATCGAAGCGCGCGACTTCGACCGCTAGTTACTAATGAGTTCGTTATTTAGAGACTATGTCGCTAGTGTGCGACCGAGAGGCGAGCCCTTCCGATCGCGGTCAATGGTTCTCTGCCTTGCCGGCCACCACCCCGTCCTCTCCATAGGTGGAAATGCCCGCCGGCAG
>DATBLC010000413.1:0-25066 GCA_036555515.1 Binatia bacterium | reverse complement strand
TAATGGATCGGAGCTCGACCCTTTTTTGAAGCGGGTTTAAAGGCCAATCGAGGCTTCCAACGGGAATCCCGGCTAATTGTTCGTTAGCTTCTGGCTTGCGCGTCCGCGCGGACTATTTGATCTTTTCCAGCTCAGCCATGATTTGCGCATTCGTCGGTCTTTTTGTGTAGTCCACCTCGATGAACTTCCAGCGGACCATTCCCTGTTTGTCGATTACGTAGGTCGCCGGATGCGGCAAGCCTTGGCCGTCCGGATTGAAAATGCCGTAGCGGTCGATCACTTTGTGATTTTTTTCTTCCAGAAACGAAAAATCATAGTTTCCGGGCGAACGCTCTTGGAGCTTCTGGATAAACTTTTTGGAAAGGTCATGGCTGTCGATGCTCACCGCAAGGATTTCAACCGAATCTTTCTGCTTGAGTAAGTCTTTCAGCTCGCCGAGCTGCCGTGTGCAGTAGGGTCACCAGTGGCCACGGTAGAATACCAGGACGACGTTTTTCTTGCGGCGGAAGTCGGAGAGCGAAATTCTTTTCCCGGTCATGTCCTCCAGGGTGAAATCCGGCGGGCCTGGCCGATTTTCACGCGCTCCAGATCGGTTGGCGGCAGGTTGGCGCCATCTTTGGGTCCCAGCTGGGCAAAGGCGGGCGCGGAAACCACCGAGAAGATAAAAAGCAAAGTCAGTAGAAGTCTGGATGGCATCATTTTCTCCTTTGACCTGATTAACGGTTTAACCTGTTTTCTGGTTCCCGGGTTAAGCCACCGTTTTCATGCGTGGCATCACGTAGGACCGAAAGACACGAAGGGCAACGGCACGAACAAGGCGTGGCGCCATGCGCGCCAGCCGGCAGATTAACGCCAGTGAGAGCGGCATAACGACTTCAAACTTTTTTGCATCGATGGCGCGGAGCACAAGGAGGGATACGGTCTCCGGCTCCAGCATCAGAAAAGCAGGCGACTTTGGCTTGGTGTTGGCAAAGGCTCGACTAAACTCTGTCCGTACTGGTCCGGGGCAGATGACCGAGACGTGAATGCCCAGCGGCTTTAACTCATAGTAAAGGCTTTCCGAGAAGCCGTTCATGGCGAATTTTGAGGCGCAATAACCGGATAGATTAAGGGTGGCGATTATTCCCGCCACGGATGAAATATTTACGATATGGCCGCTGCCTCGGGCGATCATCGACGGTAGAACGGCATGCGTGCAGTAAACCATGCCAAAATAATTCGTACGCATGATTTCTTCGATGCTATCCATGGATGTCTCGGCAAAAGGTTTGCGCATGCCGATGCCGGCGTTGTTGATTAGGATGTCGATCTTGCCAAAATCGGCGAGGACTTTGGCCACCATGCCTTCAACCCGCTCGCGATCATCCACGTCACAAGGGATCATCCTCGAAGATGGGCTCGTGGCGCGAAGTTCGTTTAGCGTCCCGTCCAGCCGCTCTTTGGTGCGGCCGCAGCCGATTACAATGGCTCCCTGCTTCGCAAAATCGATGGCGAGACAGCGGCCGATGCCCGCTGAAGCGCCGGTGATGATGACGACTTTATTGGTGAAGTCCATTTGGCTCTCCCGGATTTCTCATGAAAAACGCTTCACCACAGAGGCACTGAGTTCGCAGAGTTCGGAGGGTTTTTTGATCAAAAATTCTTTCCTCCGCGTCCTCCGCGCCTCGGCGGTGAGCAGACTCCTTCCGGCTGGTGCGGCCGGATACTTCATGGTATTTTCCCTTTCTAATGACCCAAGAGTTTACGATACAGGAACGGGAAAGTCTCGCGCCGTATTTTACTAATCTCGAGAGGAATGTTTTTGGCCTCAAGCTGCCGCAGGAAGTGGCCGGGGCCTTGTTCTCGCGCTATAGCCGCTCGACTAAGAGCCTGCGCCGGACGTTTCTCGACGAATTTCTCGGCGATCCCGAGCTCGCGCTCAAAGACTTGCTCGGCGCGCAGACTTCCGCCAGCGACGATAGCGCGGCGCTCAAGAAGGCGCGTGCTTTCTACGAGCGCGTGTTGGTCGGCTACGGCGACGATTCCGTGGCGCAACTGGGCGGCGCGCATATTGCCTGTGAGAATATTTCCAACGTCGCCGCGAAGTTATTGGAAGATGCTCGCATCGGCATCGCGCCGCTGGAAAAATCGACGCGCTACGTACGCTTCGACCAGAAAGACGCAAACGGCGACTATCAATTTTATCGCGAACCGAGAATCATGGCGTCGCGCCACCGCGATGATTATCTCCGGGTCATGAACCTGCTTTTCGACACCTACTCCCGACAGATGGAACCGATGCTCGAAAACATTGCTCGGTCATTGCCAATCGAACAGCTGGAAGTTAGGGACCCCGGAACCGGCAAGGCGTTGAGCTACGACGAAGCGAAGGGAGACGAACGCTTAAAACGCTGGGCGGAAACAGCTTACCGAGCCACAGTGCGCGCTCACGCCTGCGATGTCCTGCGCGCTTACCTTCCGGCCGCGACCTTAACCAACGTCGGGATGTTTGGTGTCGGCCAAGCCTTCGAATATCTGTTGAGCAAGCTTTACTCTCATGAACTGACAGAGGCGAAGGATTTAGCCGAGGCAATGCGTGACGAGCTCAACCAGCTCATCCCATCCTTCGTCAAACGAGCACAGGTGAACGACTATCTAATCGGCGCAGCTGCGGCGACGAAAGCAGTGGCGAAGGATGCTCTAAAAGCGGCCCCGGCCAAAGCCAACGAGCCGGTGACGTTGATCGACTATGATCGCCATGCAGAAGAGAAAGCCCTCGCCGCGCTTCTTTATCCCCATGTACGCCATCCGTTGCAGGAGCTCCAGCAAATCGCCGCTCAAATGAGCGGGGAGGAGCGCCGCAGGATTTTGAATGAGTATTTTGCCAAGCGACGCCACCGGCGCGACAAACCAGGGCGGGCGTTCGAAAACGTTTATTACGTGTTCGACATTCTGGGAAACTTGGGCTTGTATCGCGATCTGCACCGCCACCGAATTCTCACCCAGGAGCGCCAGGACTTCACGACAGTCCACGGCTACGATCCGCCCCCGGAGATCGAAGAAGCGGGTTTCAAGCCGGAATTCGACAACTGCATGCTGCAAGCGGCGCAACTCTACACGCGAGTCTACCGGGATCTACCCAGCGAAGCTCAATACGTCGTCCCGTTCGCTTACAAGATTCGCTGGTACATGAAAATGAACCTGCGCGAGGCGCTGCATATGTGCGAGCTGCGCACCATGCCTCAAGGACACCCCGATTACCGTTTTATCTGCCAGGAGATCTGGCGCAAAATTCAGGAAGTTCACCCCACACTGGCTGAGTGTGGGAAGTTTATCGACTGGAAGAGCTATCGGCTCGGGCGCTTGCAATCCGAGATGCATACGGAGTTTAAAAGATCGGGGCTACAGAACGAAAAATGAAAACACGCTTATCTTCCGTTCGTCCTGAAGTTTTTGGAGGATGAACGGGAGGTTTTTCAGCAAAGGAAGAGTGTGCGGAATGTTGAAAAACTCTGATTTCAGGCTGCTCAAAAAGGTCTCAGATGCGAGGCGCACGATAAATCGATGAGCGGAGGCGTACTTAGGGGCTACGTCGGAGCGAGGCGATTGAGTGCAACGAAGCAGGTGAGCCTTTTTCAACAGCCTGGAACCGGGAGGAAAAAGTAATGCGCGTGATTGATTGCGATGCCCACGTCGAAGAGAGTGTCGAGAGCTGGCAGTATCTTGATCCGGAATACTACTTGCTGCGCCCCATTCCAGTCGTTTTCCCCGAGGACACCTGCTTCGGCACCCACAACGCGGCTTGGGTCATCGACTATAAGTTGCGTTTTTTCGCTTCGAATCCGACGCTCATGAAACGCGCCCTGGACAAAGGCGTGTCCATACCGGTACAGGAAATGCGCGACATCAAAGAGCGGCTAGCGCATATGGATGAATTGGGCATCGACGTCCAGGTGGTGTTCCCATCTCTTTGGCTCGGCTGCCTCGCGGAAAATGTCGAGCTGGAAGCCGCTTTGGCTCGCAGCTACAACCAATTCATGGCGACGCAGTGCAACGGGTCCGGCGAGCGCCTTCACTATATTGCCATCGTCCCGTGGCGCCGGCCGGACCTTGCGATTCAGGAAATTCGCAGGGCCAAGAATCTTGGAAGTGTAGCCGGTATCTTCGCACGCGGCATCGAGTGGGATCGGCCGCTGACCCACCCGGATCACTGGCCGATTTACGAGGAAGCGGCACAGCAAGACCTGCCGATCACGGTGCACGTGGGCAACGGCTCCAGCCCGGCCATCAGCCGCATGCTTGAAGGCGTGCCACGGCCATTCTTTGACGAGTTCCCGCAGATTCACCCGTTGGGGAAAGGACTCGTAAGCGGGCCGTACGTGCTGTACGCGTTTCAACAGATCCTCGGATCTTCCCTGCTGGACGACTTTCCCAAACTGCGCGTGGCCTTTTTGGAAGCGGGCATTGACTGGGCGCCGCGGCTCGTTAAAGGATTAGGCAGCAGCAGGCGGGCCAAGGTCGACCGTTGGCTCGCCGAGCGCGTCTTTGTCTCCTGCGCCCTCGACGACGATCTGCCCTATGTGACCAATAAGCTGGGTGACGATTTTGTCGTTACCGCCACCGATTTTCCCCATGGGGATGCGTTCCGTCAGGATCAACTAGCGCAAGGGTTAATGAAACGGGGAGATTTGAGCGACAAGCTGATCGATAAAATCCTGTGCGCAAATCCCCGGCGGCTGTATTCGATGGTGGGGGAGTAGAGGACGGTGGCGTTGATATTCTCGGGGCGGCATAATAACCGACCAGGGACAACGCCTAGGAGTACTGCATGGCAAAGATAGATCAGCTTAAGATCGAGATCGAGCAACTTCCTGAAGAGGAATTCTCGGAACTTGTCCGTTGGCTCCCCGAGAAAGATTGGGCGCGCTGGGATATGGAAATTGAAGCGGATTCTCGTTTCGGCAGACTCGATTTTCTTGTTCAGGAAGCGGCGTCTCTCCACGGCGAGTCACGCGATGAGGCAGGAGGAGGATAGACTCAAGCATGACGCAGCCCTTAAAGAGCCTTGATTCATCCATGCGAGCCTGACCCTAAAATCGCCCGTTTGGAAGAAATATCGGCTCGGACGGCTCCAGTCGGAGATGCGCACGGAGTTCAAGAAGGCGGGGTTGCAGAAGCAAGAATAGGTCCGGCAGTTGGCCGGATAGCCACAAGCCGATCGAAAAAATTCTTGAGACAAATCATGGCAAAGGCGCTGGGGCTCGGACTCAAGGATGGGCAGAAATTAGACCTTTGAAATGTCCCGCCCTTCAACCAAACTGCGACGACTGGGCAATGACAGCACAAATCAGGGAGGTTCCATGCGTTTTTCTATTAGGCAAACCGTCTTTGCTTTGATCGGCCTATCGTTTCTGTGCGCGGGGCCGACCCAAGCCCGCGATGCGGTGATCGGCTACTCGGGGCGCACCATCGCCGAGATGCCCTTCGCGTGGGCCAGCCGAAAGGGATTTTTCAAGGAAGCGAACCTGGATGTGAAAATGATCTACATGTCCACCAGCATCGCCGCCAAGGGATTGATGAGCGGCGACGTGGATTATTCGACGGCCATGGGCGGCGCCTTGCGCGCGGCGATCGCAGGTGCGCCGGTGATCGGCGTTTACTCGATGTTCAAGGCGCAGATGTATCTTGTCGCGCAGCCACGCTACAAACAGATCGCCGACCTGAAGGGAAAGACCGTCGGCATCAGCGTTTTCGGCGGAGCTTACGATCTCGTTGCGCGGACGATTCTCAAACATCATGGCATTGACCCAGAGAAACAAGCGACGCTGCTTCAGATCGGCGACAGCCGGACGCTTTATGCCGCGCTCTCCGCAGGCACCATCGACAGCGCGATTCTCGGACCACCTTATGACATCAAAGCCGAGCTCGACGGCAACAATCGTTTGTTCGACTCGTCGGAGATCTTCGACATGCCGTTTTCCGGATTGGCGACCAGCAAGAAAAAACTCCAGCAAGACCGCGCCGAGGTAAAAGCGATTGTGCGCGGCCTGGAGCGCATCCGCCGCTACATCACGGCGAACCGCGCCGAAGCGGAAGCATTCGTCAAGCAGTTTTTGAATCTGAACGATAAGGAAGCGCGTCTATCGGTGGCGCAGATGGTGAAATCGTTTCGCGACACGGGGAGGACGACGGACGAAACGGTCGTGGATTTCATCGAAACCACGCTGCGCAGCACCAAGCAGAAAACCAAAACTATCAAGCCTAGCGACATCGTTGACTGGACCGTGACGGCCGAGGTGGTTCGCGAGCTGGACAAAGAAAAACAATAGGCAATGGCTTGTTAAGCTATGATTCTCAACTGGGCATTGCGGCGAGGAGCCTTGCTTTTGCGGTGACGAGAAGTGATCCGTAGGAATCGCGATTCGGATTGGAGCGGTTTCCCAGGTTACACCTTTTTGCCTTCTGAAATTCGAGTCTGGTAACATTGAAAAGAGCGAATGGGGCATTCAACGCAAAATTCAAGAAGTCCATCCGGCGCTCGCCGGATGCTGGAAGTTCATCGATGAAGAAATATCAATTAGAAGAGGCACGTACGGACGTTGTTGACTAGCTGGACTAACTCATCATCAAACTATTGCTGCTCGCATTGCCATTGATCCTTGCGTGGATACCTGCACTGAGGACAAATCCGAGAAACAGTTTTGATAGCGCGAATTTTGGGAGTATTGCGGAGGTCTGCGCGTCCGGTGGCAACCAGGGCAGGCTAGGTTGGCGGTCACCCCGCGCGATGATAAGAGTTGTGACCGCTGCTGATCGCTCCTTAGTCCGCGTTGATTACTCGTAACTCGCCGTTCATGCTGTGCAATTTCATTCCCGTGGCGAAATGTTACGTTTCGATGAAGAGTTTCTGTGAAAGCCGCGGATCACTTGATGTTCCACCGATCGATGCTATTATAGCTTGAATCTTAACTCAATACTTTATGTCACGCCTGAATAAAAAAATAGCCGCCATGGCGGTTTTGTTCAGCTTCGGTTTTCTCTCCCTGGGCCTGTACACCAAGGGGACTTTCTCCAGGACCAATCGGTATCTTCCTCCTCTGCAAAAGGATGCCTCGCGCACCGATGTCAGGGTGGTTGAATTGGCTGCGAATACCAATGGCGGTTTCGTTCTCGAGCGTCATGGCGACCCGATACCCCGGTCGGTAGTTTTTTTAACCGCTAAAGAAAACAGCGGGATCTCCGCCCGAAGCTTTGTGGTCGGTCGGCTTTTTTCTAGAGTCATTTTAGCTCCCAAAGTGCCTCGCTACCTTTCCAAATCTGTCCTAAATCTCTGATTCTTCACGTTCTCTGCCGAAGCGTTGCTTCACTCCAGCGACGACAGATCGTCAGCTGTAGTTGTGTTGGATTATTTTTCAGTAAGGAGGTTATTTTTATGAATACAGTTCGAAAGATCCTTGTGCCCATCGATTTCTCTGAGGATTCGGCCGACGGGCTCAACTATGCCGTTTTATTAGCGCAGAAAACGCAAGCGGAGCTCATTGCTCTGCATGTGACACAAAAAAAGCAGGCCGATTGTTTCTTGGACTTACTGGCGGTGATGGAAGGTTACCCAATGCTGAATCCTCCGGCGGGCATTCCTGTCGATCGATTGCTGCGTGAGAAAGCATTGGATCTTTACAATTTTATCCAGAAGGTGGTTAGAAACCGGGGCCAGGTGAGAATCACAAGGAAGGTAACCCTGGGAAACAACACTGAAAAAATCTTGGCAGTCGTCAACGAGGAAAGGATCGATTTAGTGGTGCTTGGCGTTCGGAAAACATCGTTTTTCCCTTATCTACTGGCTCGAGGAAAGTTGCTGAAAATGATCTCGCGATTTCCGTGCCCCGTGCTTCTTAAGCCGTCCCCCGACGAGTCTTCGGCGACATCCGGCTTGATAGGGTCCTCGATTTTCGCCAGGTAATTAGCTCGTCAATTCGCCGGCGGACCTTAGGGAAACAAAAGGGGTCCGCTTTTAGCTTTTATCCGTTCTGTTGAAGGACTATTAGGGTTCGGTGTGATATATGAACCAAGGTATTTTTTTCAGCCTACGACATGCCGTTTCGCGGTCGCGTCTCTGCCCTTATTCAAGCCTGACACAAACTTTTCTCCCTCGATATTCTTGCTACGAGCCGCGCTCGATTATAAAATTCCAATCGAAGGTACATTGAATATCGACCCGAGCGGGTCGCGAGATGCGCGATTCAGAGCCGAAATGTCCTCAAAGAAGACTGGACCAAATAACGACGCGCTGGAGCACATCGTTGCCGAAGCGCGGCAACTTCGGGAACGGCGGGGAAATGTTTACCGCGCCCAGGCGCTTAAAATCTTGCCCTGGATATGCGCCTGGTGCGGACGAGAATTTTCCAGTAAAAAACTTCACGAGTTGACGGTGCATCATAAAGACCGCAACCACAATAATAATCCTCCCGACGGCAGCAACTGGGAGCTCCTGTGCATGTATTGCCACGACAGCGAGCACTCGCGATCCTTGGATCAGGAGGTAAGCGGCGAGACGGCAGTGCGGGATGAGCAGGAGCGGCCGGATACCTACAAGCCTTTCGCCGATCTCAAGATCTTGGTTAAGAACAAAAAGTAGGCGGGAAAGAGGGCAAGTAAGTGTCCGGATGAATGAATCAAGGTCATTTTTTGCACGCTGCGACTGCAGGTTCGCGGTCGCGTCTTTACTCTTGCTGTCTGCCCAGCCTAAACAATTTTCTGAATCACGATCGATGTGGTGCGGATTGAGGACATACACCCGGCGCCCGCCGAGTGCGTCAAGTTTACGGGCGGGAAGAGCTATGGTCGGTCAATTCGATTTCGGCTTGAATAAATTATAAAGACTCGCGTCATAAACCAGGTCTAATAAATCTGACACCGGGTCGCACCCGCGTCGCATTGAGTATCTCTTAACCCAATCGAATTCGCGCCTTTACGCTTGATATGCCCCACCCGCTATAAACGGTTTCCGGAATCGCGAGCGCGAAGGCCGAGCTGACCGCGGTTGCTTCAGTTTACGGAGAAAGCGGATGACGGGCAGCTCACAAAGAATAGCGCCGAGGCAAGACATTCAAAGCAAGTTGTTACTATTATAGCAACCAGTAACTTATACAAGTCCGACACCGACCTTTCTCCGCGGGTCGGTTGAAAAAGCCGAAATCTAACGTCAATCTCCTAAGCCAGGGTTCCCCGAATTATGTTCGCGACAATTTGAGCAACTCCGGTTTCTTTAACGTTTACTACGAGGGTAAGTTGACGCTTGTAAACTAAGGGCACAGGCCAGCCGAATGTGTAGCTTTGCAATCCTCCGCTACCCAAGAGGACGAGACCGAAAGGATTCTGTTCGGTAAGCCCGATGTTCTGAAGCGCCGAAAATCCGTGGGCAACTACATTTCGACCGTCTATTGTAAGCTCTACGAAGGTGAGTCCCGTCGCCCCGCCCTGTTTTGTCACGTGGCCGGCAAGGAATAGTCCCGGTCCTTTGAGGTCAATGAGCGTGTGTTTCCCCTTAGGAACTTGAGTTTTCAAACCTTGAACTCGTTGCGGATTGCACATTCCCCCTAAGCAGTTTACGGGCATGGTAATTTTCCTCCATTATTTTGGTTGCGTTGACGGAAAATAGATCAACTCGCTTCGGTTAACTCCGTTCATCCTATGGCGATGATCGAGGGGAGCAATGCTGATGCCAAGCACGGATAGTCGGCGGGGCTGCCGTAGACTATTGATTGTGAAGGAAAAACGTAGAAATGATCTGTGAGGGATGGCTTACTTGTCACTACAGGCGTGTAAACTTGGATACGCGAGCGTATCCGAAGTTACACCAACAGACGACGCACCTGTATACTCGTTATGCGAGATTTGTGGATCGAAGGGAATCAGAGCCCGCGAAGATAGTGAACGGGTGCGATACAACGGTTTTCGATTTCACTTCGATAGCAGCAGCGCGGATGCGACTTCGCGCCATTGTCGGATCGGAAGTGCCTGCGGGTCGGGTGGGAGCACCTGAACGCAAACGTGGTTGGCGCCCGCGGACTGATGCGCGCGAACCTGGCCTATGACAGCGGTCATATCACCCCAGGCGACGACGGCGTCGACCAGCCGGTCACTGCCGCCGTCGGCGAGATCCGCGTCGCCGAATCCGAGGCGCCGCAAGTTATTCACATAGTTAGGCAACGCAAGATACCTGGCAGTGTGCGCCCGTGCGATTTGTCGCGCTTTGGCTGAATCGGTTTCCAGCACGACGGCTTGCTCCACCGCCAACAGTCGATCGCTGCCTAATATCTCCCGGGCGCGCACGGTATGTTCCGGAGTGACGAAATACGGATGCGCGCCGCCGGCTCGCTCCGCGGCCAACCTCAGCATTTTAGGTCCAAGCGCGGCCAAGACTCTGCTGGCGTTCACGCTCGGAGGTGCCGCCCTGTAAGGGGCCCGATCCATTCCATCCAGGTACGCTCGCATTGAGGCGACGGGTTTGCCGTAACTATGGCCTCTTACCTGCTCAACCATTGGAATGTGGCTGACGCCGAGACCGAGGAGGAACCGCCCAGGGTAGGCTTCAGTCAGAGTCTTCTGTCCGGCGGCCATGGTTACCGGATCGCGGGCGTAGATGTTTGCAATTCCCGTCGCGACAATTATTCGGCTGGTTGCGCCGAGAAGTAGCGCGGCCTGGGTGAGCGATTCGCGGCCCACGCTTTCGGGGAACCAGATCGCTCCGAACCCGAGTTGTTCGAGTTCCACGGCAGCTTCTCGCACCTTGGCGGCAGGCTGATAATCAAACTGCGCTGTCCAGATTCCAATCGGTCCCAGTTCCATCGACGAGGAGTTCATCTCTTGCTCCTTTCTTTCGGGTATGGCCTCAGAAATAGTTGCACGCGAATCTCGATAATAAATCTACTCTACCGTCATTGATCGACTTGCGTCACAAGACACACTCCTTGCCAAACCCGCCGCAGTAAATTGCGTGAGAGAGTTCCTATCTTCTGAATTTTGAGGAGTCCACAATTGAGTAACCAAACAGCGACCGAGGGGTGAGACCTGGAGAGCGCGGGCACAGGAGCGCAAAGGTTGTTTTCAGGCCCTGCCGGCGGGCATTTCCACCTATGGAGAGGACCGGGTGGTGGCCGGCAAGGCAGAGAACCATTGACCGCGATCGGAAGGGCTCGCCTCTCGGTCGCACACTAGCGACATAGTCTCTAAATAACGAACTCATTAGTAAGTAGGCCCTGTCGATGGCCTCAATCTGTGTAACGTTGACCACGCATGTCTTTGGCAGATTGCTCCGTTTTTGAAATCGGGTTTCCCTACCGTTCATACCGTTTTTTCTAAGGAATTGGCTTTCTATTCTTGACAATCTTCTCGTAGGTAGCCCTTCGTTCGTTTACCAAGGATTTGCGCGGAGCCATTCCACGAGGATATTCCGGAAGTCGAGGAATGTCAGTTCCGCGACTGTAAGTTTTAGCGACTGGCAGAGTATGGGTAGATCAGCTTGAAATTTGCGATAGCGCCCGGCGAGCTTCGAACCACTCGGAATTAAAACATTGCGCCTGGTCTTACCGAACCAGTTGCGCACCGCCTTTATGGCTTCTTCCGGATCACCGTGGTGGGCAGAGATATCTTGTCCTGAGATATCAGAACAAAATTTTTGAAATCTAAATTTGTCAGTATCGAGGATTTTACAGGACTTCGTTCTTTGCCGCTTGTTTCCGTAACGCTTTGCCCCTAAAAATAATCCGAGCTCCAGCGGCATATTGAATCTCGGCAATTGAGTTTGTGGATCGGCTTCAACACGGGAGATATCATGGATACCAAACCGACAATCAGCGATCATTTGCTCTATTTTCTGAATCCGGACTAAGCCGGAATCATCGACTTCGAGCGCACAACGGGCAACGTAACCGCAGTCATGAACTGCGAAAACAAGCGCGTCAAAAATGGTTCGGTACTGCGAATCGAATGGGCAATTGATGAAGACGCTGTCCTCGTAAGAGGCCATTCGTCAGTGATTCCGGTCCCCAGACGGGATAGAAACTGATCCGTATGCGTCAATGTCTTTAATTTTTCCGTCGCGTCCGTGAATGATAAGGCTAGTCCTTTTCCTCTTAGCCACGGACTCCCCGAATTGCACGGCGTCTTCCTTGCGTGCGAACTGTTGTTTAGGCTGATCAGCTCCGCTGGCTGTTACTACCCACCCATCTGATTTAGGTACGACATGCAGCGCTCTGACGACGTGTCGGATCGTTGTCAGATCGATTTTACCGGTTTGGGTCGTACCCTTTACGGTTCGTTTCTTCGCTTGCATAAAGAGCAAACTATCACATTTCCCCAGCTCCGCAAACTTGGCGAGTAAGGGTTCAAACCGAACCCGAACTTTTCCTTTGGCAGTTCTCCGGGAGACGATAGAATGAGTTGCATTGCCAGGCTGGTTTGTCGCAGTTATATTACGGGGAGCTTTTTAGGATGCTGTCCTGAAGGAGGTAGTGTCATGAGGACAAACGGCCGCATCAGTCTATTTATTGCGGCGATTATTACTGTTCTCTTTGATGTTCATGTTCCAGCCGAGTTGGCGGCACAGGCCAACCCGCTCATCAAAGTCGTCGCCGGTTATGGTTCTACGGACGGCGCCATTGCGCCCTTGTGGTTTGCCAAGGAAACCAAACTATTTGAAAAGCGCGGCCTCGATGTGCGGCTCGTCGGCATGGGCACCGGATCGGTGTCGTTGCGCGCCTTGATCGCCAAAGATCTGGAAATCGCCTCGCTCTCCGGTTCCGGCTTGGTGCAAGCCGCATTGCAGGGAGCCGAAACGGTCATTATTTCCGCAGCCATCAACGGTTTTATCTTCAAGGTTTTCGGCGCGCCGGAAATTACCAGCCCGGCGCAGCTTAAAGGCAAAAAAATAGGCGTCAGCCGCTACGGCGCCACTTCTGATTTCGCCGTCCGGCTGGCACTAAAAAAATGGGGACTGAATCCCGAACGCGACCTCAGTATTCTGCAGATCGGCACGACCCAGGACACGGTCCGCGCCATGCAGACCAAAATGCTCGACGCCGGGGTGCTGAGCGGTACAGCTTCCCTGATCGCGCGCAAAGCAGGCTTTCGCGAGCTGGGGGACCTCGCCGACCTGGGGCTGCATTATCCGATGGCGCCCATCGGCACGACGAAATCTTATATCCAGAAAAACGAAGGGCTGGTGAAAGAATTCATGCTCGCCTACATCGAAGCGATCCACGATTTCAAGCGCAACAAAGAAGCCGCGCTGACGGTGTTGAAAAAATATACACGCAACGAAGACCGCGAGGTGCTGGAGGATAGCTACAGAAATTTCGCAAGCAAGTATCTAACCATGCCGATTCCGACACCCGACGGGATACGGACCATTCTGGCGGAACTTTCAACCACGGTTCCGGCGGCAAAGAACGCCGATCCGGAACAATTCGTCGCGTACAAGATCGCGCGGGAGATCGAAGCGAGCGGGTTTGTCAAACGACTCTACGGGAGTAATTGACACCGATCGGTTCCTAAAGGTCGATGGCTATCATTGCTCGGGCTCACACCAACGGTATCGGATTGTTCTCCAGCATGTCCGCGGGCATGTTGCTGGCTTTGATTCGCTGTTCGACTTCAGGATCGTCCCAAAGCATCAATTGTCCGTTTTCGTAGATTTTTCGTCTGTCGATGGTGATCGACTGGTTGAAACAGGCGGCATCGATGGGCGCGGTGGAGCGGCCCACATGAAAATGTACGATCATCGGGCTGCAGTGGGAGTAGCTGTACCATTCCACCGGGTTACTGACGCGGGCGTAGGGGACCACGGTCATGGGATTGACACCGGCGTGCCACGAATCGATAAATCCGTCCGTTTTACTCAGGGCCGTTAACATTCTGCCTTCGTCGTCGCCGCCCTCAATGGAAACGACACGACCGTCTCTTAGCTCCAACTTGATGGGGTTGGTTTTGCCCATGGTGCCGAAGCCGCCAATATGATCGGCGATGATAATCCCTTCTGTTGCCACCGCCATCACTGGACTGTGCACGCCGCCGGGGAAATTGCGCCGGGCCCGGCCGCCTTCTTCTTCCACGAAATAAGCCTGAGCCACCGTGCTGTCAGGAGTACCGAACGTACCACGCACATCGGTGCCGCTTGGGCTGGTGATATGCCAAGACTTCCCCGGCGCCGAAATAGTGTCGATGGTTACGGCCATCGCCCGCTGTACGGAATACGGGAACGCCGCCCACCTGGTCGACATGAGATCCACCGTGCGTGCGCGGTTCGGTACGCGAGTACGCTTTTCGCCAGGAAAATGGGGATGCAATGCCTCCCGTTTCAGCGACGGATAGTGCGAGAATAACACGTCGGCTTCGGCATAGGCGTTCAACACATCGGCGGGAATCTTTTCCGGTTGATCCTTGGGAATTTTTGGACCCCAGATGATCTTCACCCTCGCGCCTCGGTCCTTGGCCCTTTCGGCGAGGGCGTCTGCGACGCGCTTGTCGGCCGACCCTTCTTCACTGACAACGCATGCGATTTGGCCGCGCTGCACCGCGCCGCAATCCTCTACGCAGTTTTTGATGCCGGCTTCAAATGTCTGGTTCATGTTGGGCTTTTCCTTTCCAAAAGCGTTATGCGCGCAGTGTGGGTCTTCTTAACGACTTGAACGTTTTAAACGGTTGGAACAATTTCTTAAGGTATCCGTTCCCATTGGTTTATGCCGACCTCCCAACCCTTGCTCTGAGACAAATCCAGGCGATTCCCCTCGGGGTCGGTGATGCGATATTCGGCGTAGGGCCGGTCGTCGGGTCGTTTATTGATTTTAACTGCGCTGCTCAAGACTTCCATGGTAGCCTTCAGGTCGCTAACCAGGAAGCCAATATGGTTGATGCCGAATTTCATTTCATGGCCCCTGGACCCGGCATTGTAAAATGGATGAATCGCTAGGTTGGTATAGCCGTCGCCGACGAAGCGATTGAGCTTGCCCGCGTGGCGATACTCAAATCCGCTCGGCACTTCGACGAAGCCGAATACCTCGGCGTAAAATTCCCGCATGCCCTCCGGGTCCATCGCGTTGTAAGCGATATGGCGTATGCCCGGCGTGCGCCGGTCGTCTTTAACCCCGAAAGATTTTTCCGAAAGACTTACCGGGTTGCCGTCCGGATCGTGAATCCGAATCGATCCATGATGCAAGTCTCCTTCTTCAGGAATCACCGGCCCGCGGGGATAGAGTTTTAGGTAGCGGTTTTTTGCCTGCTCAACGCTGTCGACTTGGATGCCGATGTGATTCAGCCCGGTTTCCATGCGGGGTTCGCACAAAGCCGGCCTTTTCTTGAAGAATGTCAGGTTCAGAAATCCGTCGCTGACGGAAATATCGCCCGCAGCGCATCGCCCCAGTTCTTCGGTATGCATATAGCGCTCGTAAAATTTCACGAGTTCTTCGGGTTTTTCGGAAATGTACGCAAGATATCGAATCGTTGCCATATTGGATCGCCTCCCGGAATAATTTACGCTGCCCTTGGCTATCCTATACAACATCCGGAGGGTTTATGACCAGCCGGTTTTATCCCAAGACTCAACGCGATTCATACAGATCCCGATAGAGCACCGGTGACATTGTTTCACCTGCAAATCCGCCGGAAGGTGAGATTGACCCGCGGGCCGCAAGGACGCTTCTCCTTTTCAATCCCATGTTTCCAGCAGTGTTGAGTTTCACCTTTCATCAAAAGCAAGCTGCCGGAGGCAAGTTTTAAGCGAAAACTATTTAGGTCTCTTCTGCTTTTGTGCTTCAAAATAAAAGTTCGTTCTTCCCCCAGGCTTAACGAGGCAATAATCGGTCGGCGGCCGAGTTCTGGCTCATCATCGCTGTGCAATCCCATGCTGTCACGATTGTTACGGTAGTAATTCAACAACACGCTATTGAAGTCGGTGCCGGCAATTCTTTCGACCCGGTTCTTGATGTCCATCAGCGTGTTAGTCCAGGGCAGAGGGTCCAGATGAATGCCGGAGTACGTGTAACTGGCGCCGTTGTCGCCGTACCAGGCGGTCAGACGAGGTTGAGGAAAAGTTTTTCCCCAGACAACGATGCTTTCGGCGCGCCATGGAACTTCATCGATGAGTTGATTCATGAGGGCTTCGGCGGTCTGAGCCAAAGGAAGCTCCCGCAAATAGTAGATCTCTGCGTCTTCAATGGGGATACGTGCAAGGGTTAATTGCGTCCGAAATAGATAGTCGATCATCCTTGACATACCTCAGTGCAGGCCGCCATGGTTTACATTAGACACTTTCGGTTGATCCTACTCGACGATTACGGTCAATTAAAGATGTGCGTCAAGGTTGACTTCGAACGCCGCTCTGCTCCGGTTTCATAGTCGTTGTGGCGACTTTTAACGACCGGAAATCACCAGCCGGCTCGCTTGCAATCAGAGATGCGCACGGAGTAGAAGAAATCGACGTATAACGGAAATGGCGAGTCCCTATCGGTGAATTAGTTTGACGAGACGCTGCGATGAATTGCTCTCGCTGCCAGCATGAGAATCCGTCGGGCGTGAAGTTCTGCGGCGAGTGCGGGGCGCGGCTCGAATCGTCGTGCCCTGCTTGCGGAGCTTCAAATCCACCTGGAAACAAATTCTGCGGCCAGTGTGGAGAGTCGTTGGCTCAATCGGGCGCCGCGTCGAAGTTTACGTCGCCCTCGACGTACACCCCAAAACACCTCGCTGAGAAGATTCTCACCTCCAAGAGCGCCCTCGAAGGCGAGCGCAAGCAGGTGACGGTCTTGTTTGCCGACATGAAAGGGTCGATGGAATTGCTCGCCGACCGCGATCCTGAGGAAGCGCGTAAACTTCTCGATCCTGTCATCGAGCACATGATGGAAGCGGTGCATCGCTATGAAGGAACCGTCAGCAGCTTAATGGGCGATGGCATCATGGCGTTGTTTGGAGCACCGCTTTCTCATGAAGACCACGCAGTGCGCGCCTGCTATGCGGCGCTCAGAATGCAGGAGTCGGTGAATCGATATGCTGACGACGTGCGACGGACAGAGGGTGTGCCGATTCAAATCAGAGTGGGATTGAATTCAGGAGAAGTGGTGGTCGGTGCCATCGGCAACGACTTGAAGATGGACTACACGGCGGTCGGCCAGACCGTGCATTTGGCTTCGCGCATGGAGCAGATGGCGAAACCAGGATCGGTTTTGCTAACGCCGGATGTACTGCGCTTGGCCGAAGGATACGTCCAGGTGAAGTCGCTCGGCCCGGTCAGCGTCAAGGGATTAACTGAGCCGCTGGAAGTTTTTGAAGTTACCGGAGTTGGAGCCGCACGCTCTCGCCTGCAAGCCGCGGCCGCGCGTGGACTAACTCGCTTTGTCGGGCGCGATGCTGAAACCGAGCAGCTTCGAAAAGCGCTTGAACAAGCACGCTCAGACCATGGTCAAGTGGTCGGTGTCGTAGGAGAACCTGGTCTTGGTAAGTCACGGCTGTTCTTCGAGTTCACTCATTCCCATCGGACGCAAGGATGGTTGATCGTCGAAAGCGGGTCAGTTTCATATGGCAAAGCCACGCCCTATTTGCCGGTCATCGATCTGCTCAAAGCCTACTTTAAAATTCAGGACCGCGACGATCATCGTGAAATTCGCGAGAAGGTGACCGGGAAACTCCTCACCCTGGATAAATCTCTGGAGTCCACGCTGCCGGCCTTCCTGGCGCTTTTAGATGTGCCTGTGGATGACCCGACGTGGCACGCACTCGATCCTTCCCAACGCCGCCAGCAAACCCTTGGCGCCGTCAAGCGGCTTCTGCTTCGAGAGAGTCAGGTCCAGCCGCTGATCCTGCTATTCGAGGATCTTCACTGGATCGACTCCGAGACCCAGGCGATGCTCGAGAGCTTAGTGGAAAGTCTGCCGACGAGCAGGCTCCTCCTCCTGGTCAACTATCGTCCGGAATACCAGCATGGTTGGGCTAACAAGACTTACTACACCCAACTCAGGCTTGATCCGCTGCCGCCCGAGAGCGCGGGGGAGATTCTCAATTCAGTTCTGGGGAATGACCACGGGCTTGAGTCCCTCAAGCAGCTTTTGATCGAACGAACAGAGGGTAATCCTTTTTTCCTGGAAGAAAGCGTCCGGACCCTGGTGGAGACAAAAGTACTGGCGGGTGAGCGCGGGAATTATCATCTGGAGAAAAAGGTGGAGAGCACCCAGGTGCCGGCAACGGTTCAAGCCGTGCTTGCCGCGCGCATTGACCGGCTGCCGCTTGAGGAGAAGCAGCTCCTACAATCAGCCGCCGTCATCGGGAAGGATGTTCCGTTCTCACTCCTACAGGCCATCACTGAGCTATCTGACGAGGAACTTCGTCGCGGCCTTACCCACCTCCAAGGGGCGGAGTTCCTCTACGAGACAAGTCTCTTTCCTGATCTGGAATACACTTTCAAGCACGCGCTCACCCACGAAGTGGCGTATGGAAGCCTCCTCCACGAGCGCCAACGCGCTCTTCACTCACGGATCGTGGAGGCCATCGAGGCGCTATATTCTAATCGGCTGATCGAACAGGTCGAGCGGCTCGCGCATCACGCGGTTCGGGGGGAGGTATGGGGAAAAGCCCTGACCTATCTCCGTCAGGCCGGCGCCAAGGCGGACGCCCGCTCGGCGCTTCGAGAATCGGTATCGTGCTTCGAGCAAGCGCTGACCGCTCTAGGGCATCTGCCCGAGAGCCGTGAGATGCGCGAACAGGCCATCGAGCTACACTTAAACCTACGTGCCTCGCTGGGGCCGCTTGGGGAAGAAGAAAGGATCCTTGAACATCTGCACGCAGCCGAAGCTCTGGCAAGTGCTCTAGGAGATCAACGCCGGTTGGCGCAGGTTAGTGTTAACATCGCAAGACAGTTCTCGAGGCAGGGTAAACACGAACAAGCGGTCACGGCTTGTGAACGTGCCATAGGGATGGCCAGAACCCTAGGCGATTACGGACTCGAAGTTGCGGCAACTCTCCGCCTGGGATCGGCTAACTATTGCTTGGGCAATTATCCTAAAGCCATAGAGGTGCTGAGGCGCAACTTAGTGCCCATGGACAGCCCGGTGATGTGTGAGCGCTTTGGTGGGAGCGGCCTCGCGTTCCCGAACTCGCGGGCTTCGCTGGCCTTAACGCTGGCTGCGCGCGGGGAATTTGTCGAAGCCGTAGTCCGATGCACGGAGGCGATCCAGATAGCGGAGGTCGTTGGCCATCCTTACACCGTTCCCGTGATGTATACAGGGATGGGTCTTGTGCATCTGACGCGGGGGGATCTTCACCAGGCCAATCTTGCACTCGACCATGCCCTGGAGGTCTGTCAGGGAGTGGACAGCCCGTCTCTCTTTCACGGAGTGAGGTCGACTCTAGGTTACGCCTTTGCCTGTTCTGGACGCAGTGCTGAGGGAATTCCGCTCTTGGAGGAGGGTGTCGAGCGCCCCGCAACCATGATCGGGATCGCGGAGGGCAAATCGCTGCGGACCATCTGGCTGAGCGAAACGTATCTGCTGGCCGGGCGGGAAGCGGATGCCCATGCCGCCGCACAGCGCGCCCTGGGTCTCGCTCGCCAGCACAAGGAGAGAGGACACGAGGCATACACTCTTCGGCTCCTTGGCGAGATCGCAGCGCGCGAAGATCCCCTTGATATCGGAACGGCGGAGAACCACTATCACCAAGCTCTCGCTCTCGCCAAAGAACTCGGCATGCGCCCGCTCATCGCGCATTGCCACGTGGGTCTGGGAAAACTGTACCGGCGAAGCGGTGATTTGCAAATGACGACCAAACATCTCAACAACGGCGTAACAATGATGCGCGAGATGGAAATGGGGTTGTGGTTGGAAAGGGCGGAAACGGAGCTGAGGGAGTTGGGTTAATCAGGTTGGAAGTTTACCTTATGACACTGATCCGGCACCCGTAAGGAACTAACAATATTCTGGAGGAACTCCGATGACTTCACTCGATCCAAAAAGCGTAGCTGATCTGTCCGCTCGTTTTTCAGGCGTGCTCCTACGTCCCGATGAATCGGGGTACGACGACGCACGCCGGGTACACAACGGAATGATCGATCGGCGTCCCGCGTTGATTGCCCGCTGCCTGGGGACAGCCGATATCGTTGACGCGGTAAACTTTGCTCGCACGCGCGGCCTCGAGCTGGCCGTGCGCGGCGGCGGTCATAACGTTGCCGGCAGGGCAGCCTGCGACGGCGGTTTGATGCTTGACCTCGCGCTAATGAAGGGCATTCACGTCGATCCAAGCCGCCGCACGGCGCGTGCTCAGGGCGGAGTGACGTGGCGTGAATTTAACCGCGAGACACAAGCGCATGGGCTGGCGACGACCGGCGGCGTGATCTCCACGACCGGCATCGCAGGCTTGACCCTTGGCGGCGGACTCGGGTGGCTCATGGCCAAGCACGGCCTGGCGATGGACAATCTGCTCTCGGCGGAAATCGTTACTGCTTCAGGCGACATCCTGCGGACGAGCAAGGATGAAAACGCTGATCTCTTCTGGGGTCTTCAGGGTGGAGGCGGCAACTTCGGCGCTGTCTCGTGGTTAGAGTACCGCTTGCATCCGGTTGGGACGGTCACCAGCGGGCTCATTGCCTATCCGTTCGATTCTGCGCGCGACGTGCTCAAATTTTTCCGCGAGATCACATCGGTAGGACTGCCCGACGATCTCACGATCTTTGGCGCGCTGCTGCACGCCCCCGATGGCGCTAAGATCGCTGTCATCATTGTGTGCCACTGCGGCCCGTCCGGCGAGGCGGAGTCTGCCCTGCAACCGATCAAAAAGTTCGGCGCGCCCGTCATGGATACGATTGGTCCCACCACCTACGAGGCTACGAATATGATGCTCGACGCCGGATTCCCTCGGGGTGCGCTCAACTACTGGAAATCCAATTTTATGGCGGAACTGAGCGATCAGTCCATCGACACACTGATTTCGCAGTACGCAAAATGCCCGTCGCCGATGAGCGGCCTGGTGCTGGAGCATATCCACGGCGCAGTGACGCGTATCGGCGTCAGCGAGACGGCGTTCCCTCATCGGCGCGAAGGCTATAACCTGCTAGTCGCCTCCGAGTGGCTCACCCCGGGTGACAACGCCCAGAATATTGCGTGGGCGAGAGAATCGTATGACGCGATGCGGCCGAGCTTCACGCCGGCGCGCTACGTAAACTATCTGGGAGACGACGATGGCGAAGACGCCGTCGCTGCAGCCTACGGGCCGAATCACCAGCGCCTGCGAACGCTGAAACAGAAATATGACCCGACGAACCTATTCCATCTGAATCAGAATATTCGACCGGGCTGAGGTTTAGACGAGTAAGTCGCACCATGAACTGTCCGCGCTGCCAGCATGAGAATCCGCCGACGGCGAAGTTTTGTTTGGAGTGCGGGGCCAGGCTCGTGCTCATCTGTTCCAACTGCGCGACCGAGCTCCCGGCCGAAGCAAAGTTCTGTCTCAATTGCGGCCAAGCCGTCGGCTCTGGCATCGTCTCATCACGGTTTTCTTCACCGGAGGGTTACACGCCGCAGTACCTTGCGGAAAAGATCTTGAGCTCCAAAGGCGCGTTAGAAGGGGAACGAAAGCAGGTAACTGTCCTCTTCGTCGACGTCTCAGGCTTTACTGCCATCTCCGAGCGGCTCGATCCTGAGGATGTTCACGCTCTAATGAATCAGGCAGTCGACCTTATGTTAGGCGAGGTGCATCGCTACGAGGGGACAGTCACCCAGTTTCTCGGCGACGGTATCATGGCGCTTTTTGGCGCTCCCATCGCGCACGAGGATCACGCGCAACGGGCCGTCCACGCGGCTCTGGGGATCGGCAAAGCATTGGAGCCCCTAAGGGAGGATCTTCAACGGCGTCGAGGAATCGCTTTCGACGTGCGACAGGGTATCAACACTGGCCTGGTCGTTGTGGGAAGCATTGGGAGCGATCTCCGAATGGATTACACAGCTCTCGGTGACACGATCAACGTGGCAGCGCGGCTGGAGCAGGCTGCTGATCCCGGACGCATCGTGATCTCCGAAGTGACCCATCGTCTGGTGTCGGGTTATTTCCACACTCGACCTTTGGGGCAACTATTGCTCAAAGGGAAGACCGACCCAGTTCACGCTTGGGAAGTGATCTCGGGTCGTGTGGCTCGGACCCGTCTAGAGATCGAGGCAGAGCGCGGGCTGACATCCTTCGTTGGGCGGGAGCGCGAGCTTCAGCTTCTCTGTGAATGCTTTGAGAAGGCCAAGGCGGGGCACGGTCAGGTTGTCTTTATCGCTGGAGAGCCCGGCATCGGCAAGTCACGCCTGCTCCTGGAGTTTCGTCGCCAGCTCGGCGATGAGGCTACCTGGCTTGAGGGGCGGACCATGTCTTTTGGGCGCTCCATTGCCTTTCACCCGTTGATCGATCTGCTGAAGCGAAATTTCAGAATCGAGGAGGCGGATCCCGCGGAGACGATTATAAAAAAGATTGAGGGGAACGTTCTCCGGCTTGGCGAGGATCTCCGGCCGATTCTCCCTTATCTGCGGTATCTTCTCTTGGTGGATCCCGGTGATCCTGCTGTGTTGAGCATGGACCCACGGTTACGGCGAGGTGAAATTTTCGATTCCATTAGACGATTGGCGGTGCGAGCTTCTGAAATCCATCCTCAGGTTGTGGTTTACGAAGACGTCCACTGGATGGATCAAGCAACCCTGGACTCCTTGCTTTTTGCTGTTGACAGCGTCCCCAGCAACCGCATCCTTCAAATACTCACCTACCGCACGGGGTATGTTCATCCTTTCGGGGAAAGGTATTACAATACGCGGATCGCGCTCGATAGCCTCTCCAGCGACGATAGCGTCCTAATGGCCAAAGGCATTTTGGCCGCCGAGCAGCTTCCGGACGAGCTTAACGCCCTAATCATTCGGAAGGCCGAGGGAAATCCCTTTTATGTAGAAGAGGTGGTCAAGTCTCTCCAGGAGATCGGCGCTATTCGGCGGGCAGAGGAGCGATATATCCTTACCAAATGCCTTGACGAGATCTTTATCCCCGACACGATTCAAGACGTCATCATGGCCAGGATCGACCGGTTGGCCGAGGCGCCAAAAAGAATCATTCAGCTCGCCTCGGTCATTGGCCGCGAGTTTACGAGGCGCCTGGTGGATCGGCTGGCAGAGATCCGGGGACGAACTGAGGAATTTCTCCGGGACCTCAAGGCGATTGAGCTTATCTACGAGAAGAGCCTCTTTCCCGAGCTGGCCTACATGTTCAAGCATGCCCTCACCCACGACGTGGCATACAATTCCCTTCTCCTGCAGCGCCGCAGAGAGATCCACCGCCTGGTCGGGTTGGCGATCGAGGAGTTGTACGCCGACCGGTTAGCAGAACAGTACGAAGTGATTGCCCACCATTTCTTGATAGCGGAGGAGTGGGCGAAGGCGCTGGATTACCTCCTCAAGGCGGCAGAAAAGGCAGGCAAAGCGTTCGCCATCCGCGAGGCGATTAACCTCTACGACCAAGCCCAGGAGGTGGCGGAAAAGCTAGGTGACACGGTGGATGTCAGAAGCATCATGGCGATCCACGAGGCCAAAATGAGCCTTTACTTCATCCTGAGCAATTTCCAGCGCTCCCGAGCTGAGGGCGAACGCCTCCTGGCTGTTGCACGGCGGGTCGGCGATCCGGCAATCGAAGGAGGAGCCTTAGCCGGGATGGGATACGCCGCGCTTTGGGCACACGACTACGATCGTGCGATCGCGGAGTCACAGGCGGCCATCGAGATCGCCGGACGCGTAGATGCGAAAGCCGTTGCGGCGAGCGGTCACTTTACCCTCGGCATAGCCAATGCGACTAGCGGCAGACTAGACGAGGGTCTTAACGAACTTGATTACGTTTTGACAATCAGCGGGTCGGTGGGCGATGTCTTCCACCAGTCGTTTGCCCTAAACTTGGTCGGATTCACGAAAAATTGGACCGGGGACTACGCCGAGGCCCTTCACCCTCAGAGGGAGGCCCTACGGATCGCTCGAGAGCATAAGCTTTTGTTTCCGCTTCTCCAGGGTCTTTTCATCCATGGCGTCACACTTACTGGCTTCGGCGACTACGATAATGCCCTTGCGACAATGAAAGAAGGGCTGGCGCTTGCCGCGAAGTTAGGAGAGGAAATCAATAGCCACCGCCTCCTTAACAGCCTCGGCTGGCTCCACATCGAGTGCGGAGACTTGGAGACTGCCTTGGACCTTAACCGTCAGGGCGCTGAGGGCGCGCGGAAGCGGGGTGATCCGGAAACGATCGCCAACGCGGAGATTAACTTGGGCGATATTTTTCTGGCGCGCGGCGACCTCGCCTTGGCTCACGAGTATCTCGAGGGCGTCCACCGCCTTGTAAACGATCCGTCAACCAGCGAATGGATGAAGTGGCGTTACTCTACGCACCTTTTTGCGAGCCTGGGGGAGCTCTGGCTGGCCCGCGGCGACCACGCCAAGGCAACGGAGTTTTGCGATCATTGCCTTGACATCGCAACGCGGACTCAATCGCGGAAGAATTTAGTCAAGGGGTGGCGGCTCAAGGGAGAGATTGCGCTGGCGCGGCGCCAGTGGGATGCGGCGGGAAGCGCACTGGGACAGGCTCTCACCATCGCACAAGCGATCGGCAATCCGACCCAGCTCTGGAAGACTTACCTCGCCTTGGGTCGGTTTTACACTGATAACAAGAAGCGGGAATCGGCCGAACGAGCGTTTCACGCCGGCCGAGAAGTCATCGATCGGATCAAGGATAGACTTCAGAGCACCACTCTGCGCGCAAGTCTCGAGAGCGCTCCGATGATCCGACAAGTATACGATCTGAGCGGACGATAACACCCTCTTGTCCGAACCCGCAACGAAGCATATGGGATGCGGGAGATGGAAATCGGGCTGTGGCTGGAAAAGGCTAAGACGGAACTCAAGGAATTGGGTTACTAATGAGTTCGTTATTTAGAGACTATGTCGCTAGTGTGCGACCGAGAGGCGAGCCCTTCCGATCGCGGTCAATGGTTCTCTGCCTTGCCGGCCACCACCCCGTCCTCTCCATAGGTGGAAATGCCCGCCGGCAGGGC
>DATBLC010000412.1:0-6598 GCA_036555515.1 Binatia bacterium | reverse complement strand
CGGCGTGTTCATCACTTGAAGCTGCGTGTCATGAACGCGCCGGCGATCGCGGCTTTTTACCGCGACATGTTGGATCTGAAGGAAGAGGACAAAGCGCTGGAAGATCCCAACTTTTATCTCACCGACGGCAAGATGACCTTGATCATTGCACCGTGGAAGATGAGCGACTTCGAAGGCGCCGGCATCGACCGCCCCGGCCTGGAGCACGTGGGCTTCAAAGTCGAAAGCGTCGACGCCGTCAAAGAAGAACTGGCCGCGTTGCGAAAAGCCGATCCGGAAATGCGCGAGCGCATCATCGCAGAACCCAGCGAAGGCGAACGCCGCGCCGCGTTGATCGCCTCCTGTCGCCACTGCCAGCATCAGCTCTCCAGCCCGGATGGAATCTTTGTCGATATCACAGAGCAATAGAGACGAAAAATGAATCAGTAAAGCAGGGACGATCAAGCCTCAGTCAAGCGGAAACGCTGCCGATTCATCATTCTCTTCGAAGGCGACAAAGTTTTCCTCGCGCGTCATGCACCCGTAAGTTTCTCACGGGCCTCTCTACCGTAGCAGCTCCTCGCAAGAAGGCATGTTCGTTCATAATACATCTTTACGGCCCGACAGCATCCATGTTATTGAGACGCAACAAACGCATCGCAAAAAATCTCCCACAATGACTCGACGACAACTGACTATGGAGCGCAAAACCGCTTTGGCCCATCCGGAGATAGAAATTCCTCCTGCTCACGACTGGAGAACCACGGATACCGACGAGATCAACAAACGACGGCTGCGCGCCCAGATTGAACCCCTACACGTTACCGAGCTTGGCGGCAGTCATCCCATTTTCGCAAACTTTCGCGTGAGTTCCGGAAGCGGCATGTCGTATGGCGTAGAGATCCGCGGTTTGCGCGAGCGCCTCTTCTTCTGCACGTGTGTGGATTTCCGCATTAACGGCTTCGGCACTTGCAAGCATGTCGAGGCCACTCTGCATTATCTTGAGGCTCGACACCGGCGCCTGTTCGCCGAGGCGCAGAAAATGGACTCGCCGGTAATTGACATCGTTCCGGACGCTGCGGGCGAAACGCTTCGCACTGAGCGAGCGATGAAGACCGTACCGGCTCGCTTGCGCCGCTTCTTCGACAGCAATGGCCGGCTCCAAAGCAAAGAACCCGAGCAGGTCCTCGAGAGAATCCGTGAAGCCAGGATTCCCAATGTGCGTATTTCTCAACAGGTAACGTTTTGGCTCCGCACGCGACGTCAGGTTGAGGAGCGCAAAACGTTGCTGCGAGAATACCAACAGAAAGTCCAGTCTGGTGAATGGCCTGCGCAGGAAACGTTACAGCCGCTTTATCCATACCAGCGCGAAGGGATGCTGCAGCTCGCTTTCAAGGAACGAGCCCTGTTGGCGGACGAGATGGGGCTCGGCAAGACCATCCAGGCGATCGCGGCGTGCGCTCTATTATGGCGGCTGGGCAAGGTGGCTCGGGTTTTGGTCGTTACTCCCGCCTCGCTCAAAAGCGAGTGGGAGGAACAGATTCAACGCTTCACTACGTTGCCGTATCGACTCGTTTTTGGCACCCGCAAGGCGAGACTTGCGCTGTATGCTGCGCCCGCTTTTTTCACGATCACGAATTATGAACAGGTGGTGCGCGATGGCCTCGACATCAATCGAACACTCAGACCCGAAGTCGTCATTCTGGATGAGGCACAGCGCATCAAAAATTGGACAACCAAAACGGCGCAGGCGGTAAAGCGCCTGGAAAGCCGATATGCTTTCGTGCTCACCGGAACACCCATTGAAAATCGCATCGACGAGCTCTATTCGCTCATGGACTTTCTAAACCCCGGAATTTTAGGGCCGCTGTTTCGCTTCAATCGGGAATTCTACAAGTTGGACGACCGAGGACGGCCTGTCGGCTACCGCAACCTTGACCAGCTTCACGCCCGAGTTCGGCCTTTTATGTTGCGGCGTCGTAAATCTGACGTCGAAACGGAACTGCCGGATCGAACGGATCAAACGTTCCTTGTACCGCTCAGCACGGAGCAGAAAAATCGTTACCGGGATCACGAGGCTCAGGTGGCGCGCCTAGCGAGCATTGCCAAGCGTAGGCCTTTGACGCCGCAGGAATCAGAGAAGCTGCTTCGGGAACTCTCGATGATGCGGATGGTTTGCGATACCAACTATATCCTTGACCCTCAGGAGCGCGCCTGCCCAAAACTGGCGGAGCTGGAAAAGATCTTGGAAGAGTGCCGCGAGAACTCCGATGTGAAGGTGCTTATCTTTTCAGAATGGGAACGCATGCTCCAGTTGATCCAACAGCTCTGTCAGCGATTGCGTCTAGGGTACGCCGTTCATACTGGGTTGGTACCGCAGCTGCGTCGCCGCGCCGAGATCCAGCGCTTCAAAAACGATCCCGCCTGTCGAATTTTTCTCAGCACCGATTCCGGCAGCACGGGACTCAATCTACAAAGCGCCAGCGTGGTCATCAACTGCGATCTTCCCTGGAACCCAGCGCGGCTGGAGCAACGGATCTCCCGAGCGTGGCGCAAGCATCAGACCCGGCCCGTCACAGTCATTCATCTCGTCTCGGAAGGCACCATTGAACAAAAGCTGGTCGGGAGGCTAAAAGAAAAGCAGGCGCTAGCGGACGGAGTCATCGATCTCCGCGGTGATCTAAGCAAGTTGGCATTCTCCGGGGGACGTCAGGCTCTGCTTTCCCAACTCCAGCAACTGCTGGCACCCTCGATCTCCAGCCCTGCGTCCGAACCGCCGAGAGCAGTGCCGGTAGATCGCTCCCTGGCCTTCGCGCAACGTGCCCATCAAACCCTGGACGGCGCACTAGTTCGCTGCCAAGAAAATTACCCACTCGAAGGCGCCCACTCCGTCTTGCTCGTAGTCGTGGAGCGGGATGCGGCGTTTTGGCGTGACAGGCTCGCAGCTATCCACGAGGAGCTTTTCGGACAAGGAAAGTGGGATCCACTGGCACCCGTTACAATGGAGGTCATCGACAGGGCCACGGACGAGGCGCTTCGAAGACTCGCTGATGCCGGCATGATCAAACCCTCAACACGAGCCATTCGAGCTCTTTGGCCTGCGGTTGAACACGGAAACGGATCCGCGCCGCTTTCGCCGGAGGAGCGGCAAAGAATCTCGTCTCACCGCCAGCAGGCGTCTCGCAAACTCAAGATGGCAAAATTGCTCGACGGTGGAGGACTGAGCGAAGAAGCCAATGATGCCCTGCGAGAGGCTACGCTCTGGACCGCAAAGGCTTTGGCGCTGGAAAACCGGCTTCCGGAACCTAAAGAGATGGAAGAAAGCCTTCGCCCACCGATTTCCCTACTGTGGCGAGACAAGCTGCCAGCTCTGCACGAACTCGCTTCCAGCCCTGTGCCGCCAACAGCTCGCGCGATGCAGGCCTTGCAAACACTACTCGAATGACGAAACCAACCTTGTGGGGAGTTTTTCGTTTTGACAACTTGCAGTGAACCGCACCTGATCTCACAAAGCGCGACATCCCCTTGTGCGACGTAAACGCTGGTACAAGACGCAGCGTCTACGTGCGTGAGTTTTACTCTTTACCTACTCCGGATCCGGATATAAACGTTGACGTAAGCTAGACCTTGTGGGATAATCCCACTATGAGTATATCCACAGTTGATTCCAAAAAGCGCATTGTCTTGCAGGACGGCCGTCCAGGGGACGTCTTTGACATCCAGCAGCAGGCAGAGGGACGTTTTCTGCTTATTCGGTTGGAGAAACCGGCGCGCGCTGCACGTATGACCAAAAAAGCGTGTACCGAGGCGATGCGCAAAGCCCCCCTGCGATCGACGATGACTTGGGAGAAACTCCGCCAGCTGACGCGTAAGCCATGATCCTATTGGACACTAACGTCCTCATTTACGCCTTTGACTTTGGCTCGCCTTTTTGCCGCTGGGCGAGGGAGACGATCGTTGGCGCTGTGGCAGGTGACGGCGCCGCCATCAATGCGGTGAGCCTCGCCGAGATTTGTGTTGGAGAAGCAGACCCGCCGACTGTCGCCGACCGCATTCGCAGTTGGGGAGTTGAGATTCTCGATGTGCCGGTGGCGGCGGCGGAGGTCTGCGCCACGGCTTATGCTCAGTACCGGACTCGGCGGAAGTCGCAGCCCGGCGTTCCTCCTCCTAGCATGCCGCTCCCTGACTTTTTCATTGGCGCTCATGCGAAGATCATGGGCTGGCAACTCGCGACCACGGATCGAAGCCGGTTCCGTACATACTTCCCTTTCGTCTCTCTCAAGATGCCGAAATAATTGTTTCGCAGAGTTAAATGTGTTCTTCCGCCAGCTCTCGCGGAACGGTTCCCTGGACTGCCCAGGCTCTTGCGGTCAGGGTGATTGATCCGTCGGCGTTCGGAGTCAGGCGTGCTCTCAAGGCCCCGCGTATGCGGTCGCGCATTTCTTTATCCAGAGATGCAAGGTAAGTAGGTGCGGCGCCTTGCTTACCCAAGAATGGCATCCAGTAATCATTGAAGTCACGAAAGACCGTGGGAACGTCGATGGGCCGAACCGAGACCAAGGTCAAACCGGATTCTCGGAACAATGCCGCGAGGGGGTCAGGCTGGCACAAAGGAAATCGTTCCCCTTGATCGAGCGCGGAATCGTTGGGATTCAGCTCCACGACGACATCCCAAAAATGCCGCATCATTTCCATGCCGCCGGAATAATCCCAGACGTAGGCCGCAACCTTGCCGCCAGGACGGGTCACCCGCGCCATCTCTTTAGCCATCGCGCCGGAATCGGACACGAAGTTCAGGACGAGACCGGAAACGGTCACATCGCTCGATTTACTGTCCCAGGGGAGAGCCGTTGCGTCGCCGACCTCAAAGCGCGCCCGCGGGTCAGCGATTCGGCGCCGCGCTTCGGCAACGAAACCTTCCGACTTGTCGATCGCCACTATGGACCGCGGTTCGCAGCCGCTGAGAATCATATCGACGAGCGCTCCGGTGCCGCTACCGACATCGGCCCAGGTTTGTCCTGGAGGGACAGCGAGCCAGACAAGGAATTCTCTTGCGACGTTGCGGCTCCACCGGCCAACATATTGCTCGTAAGGCCCGATCCCCAGTGTTCTTTCGCCCCTTCTACCATCGGTCCTCCGGTCACACCGCCTGATGTCAGACAGCGTTTTCAGGCAGTGTCTCTCGTTTTTGCGAAGATGAGCGTGTCCCGCGGTATCGTTGAAAGATTCGGTCGGATCGTACATCGCCGAAGTCTGCCCTCGAGTAATAAGCCGGTCTTTTCGAGCACCCGAACGGAGGCGAGGTTTTCTGCGTCACAGGTAGCCCAGACGCGGTAGACCCCCGGGAGACTCATGGTCCATTCACTGACCGCCCGCGCCGCCTCAGTCGCGTACCCTCGTCCCCATACCTTTCGATTTATGACATAACCAATGTCAACCATGTGTCCTCGCACTCGGCATGCGATCGCACCCAGTGCGCGGCTCATGGGTTTGGTCGTAATCGCCCAACAAAATTCCTCACCAGACTCCCACCGCGTCTCACATGTTTCGAGAAATTCAACCGTTTGACCAATGTCAATCTGAGTTCGCCACTCCATATATCGGGTGACGTCGGGATCACTGGCGTACTCATGGATGTCGGCGGCATCCGAGAGCAAAGGGCGACGCATGACCAGTCTTTCTGTTGTAAGAACTTCGGGAGCTTGGATCACAATTTAATTTCCGTATAGGAGGTCCGTCTATTGGCTCTGGCGGATGTCACGGCAGGAGCTTGACGCTTTGGCCCGGGCTGCAGAGCTCATGAAAGATGTCGTCCAGAAAAGTTGCGATCTCCTCCTCCGCCAGTGCGTTAGGAATGATCAATTCGTCCAGTTTAACGCGTCTACCAAGGGCAAGTCGGTAGACGGTCCACGAGTCGTTCTCGCGTTGCACTTCAAGTTTAAACCGTCCGTAGATATCAAATTTCATCTGCAGGTATCTACTTGATGTCTCCCGCCTTCGGAACCACTTTGTCGAGCCGAATTCTTCGGTCGACCGGGTGCTTCAATACGATATTGATCGTCCCTTCGAGCCTGTTATCGTTCACGAGCTTGAGACGAACCGGATTAATTACCTTTAGCCGCGAACTCGAGATAGATTTGATTGTCCTTTGTCGTAACGGTCATTTCCTGTCCGCCCGGTCCCGTCTTCGTAAACTCCCGGGAACCAAACCTCCCTCGCGCGATCCACTCGCCTTCGCCTGTTGGCTGCACCGAGTTGATTATCAGTATCTGGTCAAGGCCCATTAGCGTCTCGGCCTGTCCTTCCCAGGTGCCGATCAAAGCTTTTCCTGGGTCGACTTGCGCCCCCACGTCATCGCACCGGACAGGATCAGAAGAAGGACAAAAAGCCAGCGAGCAAAAGTCAGCATTTTGCACCTCCGACAGATAGTTACGTCTACTCAATTACGCCCGATCACAGTTTCATTTGGTTCCGACGGCGATGAGAAACTCGCCGGGAAGGTCGATGCCGTTGGGTCCTTCGAGCGGTATGAACTGGCGCTCAACTTCCGTCCATGCCTGTTCACGCTCGTCATCTGCTAATTTTTCAAAGGGCGCGCGCAGGACGCTCTCCTTCAATC
>DATBLC010000411.1:0-3599 GCA_036555515.1 Binatia bacterium | reverse complement strand
TCCGCCCGCGATGGTTCTGATGAGGTCCAAGTGGTGCGCTCCCTGGCGCCATAAGATGCCGCCGCCGAATTCGGGTGTCAGCTCTTCGGCGGTGCGCGGGCGGTAGAGCCAGTCGGCGAAACGCCAACTGTTGATCATGCGGAGCCTGCCAAGTTCGCCGCTGCGCACCATCTCGCGCAAGCGCAGCACGCGGGGCTCGAAGCTGTGCTTGACGTTGACGCCCAGCAACACGCCATTGCGCTTCGCAGTGGCGATCATCTGCCCGGCGCCTGCGATATCGATCGTCATCGGCTTCTCGATGAGAACGTGCTTCTTGCTCTCCAAAGCCATCGCCCCGTGTTCGGCGTGGAAGCGGTTCGGCGTCGCAATGTAGACCAGGTCGACGTTACGGCTCGCGCACAGCCCGACCGCGTCGTCATAGGACTCCGCATCCGGATAGTCGTTGCGGAATCGGTTCATGATCTCGCCATCAATATCCGCCGCCGCGGCAATGCGAAACTTGGGATTCTTGACAAACTTTGGGATCATGGCGAGCGACGCCCCGCCGAGACCGATTATACCGACGCCTAATACCCGTCCGCTTGCTGCCATGGATTCACTCCTCTCGCGGCACGGCCGCGCCAGGCACGCTGGTGTTTTCGATGACTATCCAAGCACGGAGGAATTGTCCAGGTCTGCCAGGGCTTCCGGCGCGGGGCGACAGGTATTCTCTTGTTGCGGGCAGGCCTGCTGATCTAAGATAGGCTCGAGACAAGCCGCGCTGCGCGCGCGGTCAATTCGTTCCAAACGTTCCAATTGTTCAAGACGTTGAACTTATCCGGATCGATTTGAACGCTTTGAACGGAGCGCAGCGATTGAACGGCTTGAACCAGGAATTCGTTATATAGCGAGGAAGCCATGCTGACCGAGGAACAAAACAAGCAGTTGACTCGAGTGGGACCCGGAACGCCTATGGGGGAGCTGTTTCGCCGCCGCCATCGAAGATCCGCCGGTGATTGTCAAAATCCTCGCCCATCTGGGCCTGCCCACCCGCGCCCCGCCACGCTCCCCTGCGCAGCGCCTCCGACCGCAGCGCCGCCCGAGCCGGCCGAAGCAACATCGGGATTTTCATCAAACAGAAAGACGATTGACATCCCACCGGTCCGGCGATATTGCTCGGGCCAGAAAAAAAGTGGTTTAAAATTCCTATACAGCTCGGAGACTATCCCCGTAGGGTTCGAGCTTGACGCATTTAAGCCCCCTAAGCGTTACCGGGATATCGTCGATACTGAGGTTAAAAACGATCGGCAACAGCTTGGATGAACCCGCGATCCGCGTGACCATGCCAGCATCGAGCTCAGTCTGTACCCATTCCGATTTTAGACTATTCGACGTCAGTAGCACCATGAAGTAAGAGGCCCTTTCTGTGCCCTGGTCAATCTTGCGCCGGAGACTGTCTCCGGGTTTGATTTCCCATTCGGCATACCAGACGTCGACGCCGTTATTGCGGAGATCCTTGGCTAGTTTTTCCGCCGTCGCTTTGTCCGCGCTGGAGTGACTCAGGAAGGCTTTGGGATCCGTTGATTCCATTGACCGGTCACCGGTGAGACTCTTGACCTCGCTGCACTCCTCAAGGTACAGTGTACACTATGAGGTACGTTTGGCGCAAGTAAAGAGACTCCCGGCTTTCTTCTACCGGACAGCGTCGGGAGCAGAGCCCGTGCGGAGGTGGCTCAAAAACTTACCCGTTGAGGATCGCCGAATCATAGGTGTCGATATTGCCACGGTTGAATACGGCTGGCCCGTGGGAATGCCCGTCTGCAGCCCCATTACCTCTCGCCGCGGACTGTGGGAGGTCCGAAGCACGTTGACCGGTGGCCGCATCGCGCGCGTGCTCTTTTGTATGCATGGCGGTCGTATGGTTCTCCTGCATGGGTTTATCAAGAAAACTCAGCAGACCTCGGACAGGGATTTGGACATGGCCATGAAGCGCAAAAAGGAGATTGAGCGATGAAAAAGAAGAATAATATCGGATCTTCCTTCGAGGATTTCCTGAAGAAAGAGGGAACCTTCGAGGGGACAACCACCCAGGCCGTAAAGCGCGTCCTTTCGTGGCAAATTTCCCAGGCCATGAAGGAAAAAGGCATCAGCAAAATGGAGATGGCGAAGCGTATGCATACGAGCCGGAGTCAGCTAGACCGCTTCCTGGATCCCAACAACGACAAGGTGCTGCTGGAAACGGTTCAGAGAGCGGCATCGGCTATCGGCAAGCGGGTTTCATTGAGCCTTGAAGATAACGAGCGGGCCGCATGAAAAACCGCCCCATTCCAGCGAGTCGGTCCGCGCCGACTGCCTCGAGTGGGAACGGGGTCGGACCAAGCTAAGTCGCCGCAGCGTCAGGATTTTCGTTCCAAAATCTAGCGTTTTCAAACCTTAGCGCCTCACTTTCGCCGCCAAAATTGGACCCGTAAGCTTCACTTTCTTCACGAAGCGCGTACATCCCGCCGGCCTCAATAACTTCGCGATGCGCCGCTTTGAATCCGAGTTCGCCCTTCACCTTCTCAACGAAACTCAGACTACCGACTGCGATCGCTTCCGACCATCGACCTTCTCTCACCACCGTTTGACGCCTGAGCGCATCCTCTACCCAATCGCGGTGTGCTTGCTGAAAATCCGCCACTTCGCTAAAACCACACAAAGCACTTAACTGCCCTACATCAATGATCCCATAGCGCTTTGGCGGATTGTGAATCTCTCGATACCCGCTGTGCGCCCAGTCAGATGGGTGCGTGACCACTCCGGCGCGCACCATGTTCAAGTCAATGTAGACAAGGCAACGGTGCAAGTGCTCGTCAACGTCGATCGCCGTGGCATGATAACGGTCTTCCCAGAATGCCCCGTGGCGTGCTTTGCGCTGATTGTATTCCTGCGCACTGCGGCCAGCTATCAACCGAATACTATTAGAGATGACGTTTGAACCGGTGTCTTTAATCAAGAGATGAATGTGGTTGGATGTCACAATGTAATCGAGAACTGAAAGGCCGAAGCGCTTTTTCGCTTCAACAAGCCAGCGCAGGTACGAACGGCGGTCGCGCGCAAACTTCAGTAGAAAATTCTTTCGATGGCAGCGATGAGTGATGTGCCAGACGTAGCCGGGAAGGAAATGACGATTAGCGCGGGGCATCGATAGGTGTCTCTTAGACCTGCGTTTTCAAACCGAAAAAGATGCATCTAAGGCTCAAAACAGCGCCTATTTTGCAAACTTATATTGAGGAATCAATATCTTACGCTGGTCCGACCCGGCGCTGCCCCTCCCCGGCGCGGCGATTCGATCTTGTCCAAACGACCTGACGAGTCGAAAACCGGTTGCCAACGCGAGCCGACGGCGCCGCTCGCTCTGAGTTCGAGCGAGCGGCGTGATCCGGCACACTTCGCGCGCCTCCGACCGCTGCACCGCCCGAGCCGGCCGAAGCAACATCGGGATTTTCATCAAACAGAAAGACGATTGACATCCCACCGGTCCGGCGATATTGCTCGGGCCAGAAAAAAAGGTTGTTTAAATTTCCTATCCGTCGCCGCTGCGCTGGGCTCGCACGTCCGTGTGGATATTTCCCCCTTTC
>DATBLC010000410.1:0-3377 GCA_036555515.1 Binatia bacterium | reverse complement strand
TAGAGTCGCGCGGCGTTTTCGCCCATGATCTTGGTTTTCAGGGCTTCCGTTATATCCTCGCGTTCCATTACTTCCTCGACGGTGTGAGGAAACTTGGAATCGCTATGATTGTAGTCGGTGGCGAAAACCAACCGTTCGGCGCCGACGAATTCGGCCACATAGGGCAGCGTCTTTTCTTCCATCTCGAAGGCGTAGAACATCTGTCCGCTCTTCATATATTCGCTCGGTGGTTTGGTGAGCCAAGGCACCGTCGGTTGCAAGAACTCATAGTGCTCGTCGAGCCGCTCCATCCAGTAAGGCACCCAGCCGCAGCCCGCTTCCATGAAGGCGAACTTCAGCCGCGGAAAGCGTTCCAATAAGCCGCCGACGACCACGCAGAGCGCGGCAATCATTTGCTCGAATGGGTGGGCCATCGCATGGGTAAAGAAAGGATGATCGAAACGCTCCGTCGCCGCGGGTATGCCGTCACCGGCGCCGACGTGAATACAAACAGGTACGTTGAGTCGCTCGGCCTCGGCGAAGAACGGATATAGATCGGGGTGATCTAGGTTCTTACCCGAGGCCGAGATTGGCGGAGTAGCGACGGCGACGAATTTGAGCTCTTCAACGGCGCGGCGCAATTCCTTGACTGCCGCCACCGGATCTTGGATCGCGGTGAGGGCGACGCCTTTAAGCCGGCGCGGGTCGGTCTTACAATAATCGGCGAGCCAGTTGTTGTAGACGCGCGCCACGGCGGAGGCTAAATCTTTATCATCGACGAATGGCAGGCTCAAAAACGGCGAGGTGCCGAAGAGCACCGCCGTATCGATGCCTTCGAGATCCATGTCCTTGAGGCGCTGAACCGGGTCGGTCATTCCCGTTGTCGGCTGCGGCAGGCGGTTTCGAGGCGCACCGACAAAGCTGCAAGCTTTGCCCACGGGCTTGGGAGTCAACTTGCCGTCGATCATGACGAAGCTAAATCCGCGGTTGTCCTTTACTTCTTTCGGCGCGCGAGAGCGGTAGGGCGCCTCAAGCAAATCTGCCCACGGGATTTGTTTCTCCTGTACGTGGCCATCGGCATCGATAATTCTCATGGCTTATTCCTCGTTTCTTTCACGATAAGCTCGTTCGACGGTCCTCATTTCACCTCGCCCGGAAATAGCTTTGAACCATAGTCCCGATTGACTTCGCGAATCAACGTATTATCGAAAAACCGTTTTGGGTCCAAATCTCTGGCCTTCGGGTTGCTCGAATGTTCGAGAACCACGCGGACCGCGCCGGCATCGACGGTCATGTCTTTGTTCCAGACCTTGATCCCTTCCCGATAACTTTCGTCGAGCAATTTCGCGTCGGATATTTTCGTGTACCGGGCTTCGATTTTCTTGGCGTACGCGGGATCGTCGATGGATCTTTTCACGCCGTCGAGATAGCCCATCAAAAATATCTTAAGGGTGTTCGGATATTTTTGCATGAATGCGCGGGAGACCCCGGTGCCGGGCCCGACGATTTTAAATCCCTGTTCAAAATAGTCGATGATTATCGGGTAGCCGTTGGTGCGCGCCATTTCGCTCTGCGGCGGCGTGACGATCAAGCCATCGGCATTGCCGGACATAAATGTTGCCAGGGCATCTGGCGGACCCTTGTGATAGAGTAGCTTGATGTCTTTGCCGATCTCCAACCCGCGCTCCTTGGCGGTTTTACGCATGGCGATTTCGCCGAAGGCTCCCACCGATGTGGTGGCCACCGCTTTGCCTTTGAGCGCTTCGAAAGTCGCCAGCCCCTTCTGGCCGAATAAGATCAGAGTGCTGCGGTCCACCGATGCTCCGATATAAATCAGATCGGTACCGCCGACATTAGCGTGGATGGTCGAGGCGCCGCCCTGGTAAATGTCGATTTGGCCTGAGATCAACGCCTGTGCCGAAGCCGTGGCGCTCAGTTGGCTGATGTTCAAGTTTACGCCGCGCTTTGAGAAATAACCCGACTCATGGGCGACGAGTAAGGGCAGATAAAGGGGACCCCAGGCGGCGATGGCGACGTTGAGTGAACTCCTTTCCGGTCTGGGCTCCGCGCTTTCCGCGGCATGGAGTATTCCGACCCGCGGCAAAGCGAGCGCCATAAGCACGACTAGGCCAAGTTGCCGCCGGCCGGACGCGAAGATTGCCATTTGTGTCCTCCAAAAAAGCCTGCGCAGGGAAGGATTACTTCACCGCGAGAATGTTTGCCAACTTCGACACGGTGGTTGGGTTGAGCTTGAACATGTTGTCCACGATTTTTCCTACCTCCTCCCCATTCAACGGATTGACCTCAAGCTGAACCTTCCTGGCTTCCGCTAAAAATTCCGGGTCTTTTAGGGTATCCGCAAAGGCTTTGCGCAGAATTTGCACTCGATCCTTCGGCGTATCTGGCGTCGTGACGTAAACGCGGGTTATGGCGCCTGGGTCCATGCCGCCGGCCCGGATGATCTGCCGTTCCTCTTCGCTTTTGGCCAAATCGAGAGCGTGGGGTACATTGGCTAAGTCGGGCTGCTTCTTCGAGGTAACTTGAAGGACGGGCAAGACCTCGCCGCTTTCCAGCCCCTTTTTCCAGGTGATCTTGATGGACTCCCAGGCCCAGCAAGCGCCTTGCAATTCGCCGGAATCGGCGGCAAGCCGAACATCCGCGGTGCCTTTATAACCTTCCACTAGCTGGATGGGCAGATTGAGGGTAGCTTTGACCACGCGCACCACGTCGCTGGTGCTGTTGCCGGGTCCCAGACCGCCCATTTTCACGGGAGTCTTAGCCGCACGCCACTGATCGATGTTGGTTATGCCAGCTTCCTTGCGCAGCACGCAGGCGACATTGTCTTGAATCGGCACACCGAGCCATTGGAATTGCCGCATATCGAAGTCGAACGTTTTCGGATTAAGCACTTGGCCGAGAATCAAGTAACCGTTAAAAATGCCAAACGTCAGGCCATCCGGCTTGGCCGCGCTGTGCATGTACTTGGCCGCGATGCGCGTCGCCGCCCCGGTCATGTTTTCGACCACCATGGTCGGGTTGCCCGGAATATGCTTGCCCATGTGGCGGGTCATAGCGCGGGTGTAGACGTCGAAGCCCCCGCCCGCGGTGCCGCCGACGATGACGCGGATGGTTTTGCCTTTATAAAAGTCTTGCGCGAAAAGCGGGCCGGTGAGCGGGACCGTTAAGCAAACTACCGTTAATAGAGTTTTGCCTGACATATGGTGAGCTCCTATGAAACGTCAAAATCTGAGTCGCTATCTACTAATGAGTTCGTTATTTAGAGACTATGTCGCTAGTGTGCGACCGAGAGGCGAGCCCTTCCGATCGCGGTCAATGGTTCTCTGCCTTGCCGGCCACCACCCCGTCCTCTCCATAGGTGGAAATGCCCGCCGGCAGGG
>DATBLC010000409.1:0-6564 GCA_036555515.1 Binatia bacterium | reverse complement strand
AGCCCCAGAGTTATTTTTCGCCCGTCGCTGATAATGTCCAAAAAGTCACGAAGTTTTTGGCGCCGATCCCCGGACGACTTTACCGTGCCGTGACTGTAAATACAGAGCGTCTACATGATCCGGGACCTTTCGCACAAGCTTGGAAGGATTCTTCGAAGGAAACAGAAAACGCGAGAGGCAGTAATTTGAAGGAGCCCCAACAAAAGCGACGCGATGTCACGAGAGCAACCGCCTCGAGGGCTGTCCAGCAACCCGCACGTCGACATCAAAGCGTGGAAAACAAAAGACCAGTAGTGTCCCGGAAAGAGTTTAAGGTAGTAGGAAACTCTTTTGTTCGAGACAAGCCATCTTCGAGCGCGGAGATTATTACGACTTTGCATCCCGGTATGGAAATTCAATTGCTGCGGCGGACAGGGGATTATCTGCAAATACGGTCGATGGAGAAAGCCACAGTCCGCGGGTACGTGCATATTGAAGATGCTTTTTTCGAGCCTTTAAATAGTCGCTTGTCGCGAGTTTACTAATGAGTTCGTTATTTAGAGACTATGTCGCTAGTGTGCGACCGAGAGGCGAGCCCTTCCGATCGCAGTCAATGGTTCTCTGCCTTGCCGGCCACCACCCCGTCCTCTCCATAGGTGGAAATACCCGCCGGCAGGGCCTGAAAACAACCTTTGCGCTCCTGTGCCCGCGCTCTCCAGGTCTCACCCCTCGGTCGCTGTTTGGTTACTTAATTGGGGACTCCTTAATATTAGAATCGTTGGAGATTGCTCGCGAAGTATCATTGGTTGAACCTGGATTTCGCAGTTAGACTGAGGAGACGGCAGGAGAGGTGGAACCCTGGAGTAGCGAAGGCGTCCAACTGTAAAATTTCAAAGTCATTTTGCGCTTTGGCACTTCGTTGCTACGAGCTTTAACGTTCCGTTGAAGCACCGCTGCTCGATGTCCGCTCAAAGGCAGACGGCATCTCCGCCACAGGCGGATCAGCCTTCGGCTGAGACTTTGCTACGGAAGGGTTGCGCCTCGCGCTTCCTGTCGAGCGCAACTGCGGAATCCGAGTTGAAATTATGTACAACGAACACTTTGGATTTACGGAGTCACCGTTCAAAGTCACGCCGGACCCGCGATTTTTTTTCGTCAATCCGTGTTACGAGGAAGCGTTTGCTACGCTTCGATACGGGATCGAGGCGCGGAAGGGCTTTGTCGTTGTTACCGGTGACGCAGGAACAGGGAAGACGGCGCTGGTTAAAAAGCTTCTCGGCAGTTTTGAGCCCAATGTCCACACGGCTTGCATTAACGATCCTCGTCTTAGTTTTAGCGAGCTAATTCAACGCGCTCTGCAGGATTTCGGACTGCCGGGTTCGAGCGGGAACCGGCTGGCGATGATGGGGCAGATTGATGAGTATCTAGTTCGGCAGTTCGAACGCGGTCACATCGTCTGTCTAATGATCGACGAGGCTCAGAACCTAAGCGCCGAGACGCTTGAAGAGCTACGGCTTCTTTCCAATCTAGAAACACACACGGACAAGCTCCTGCAAATTATCCTGGTGGGGCGGCCCGAGTTTGAGGAGAAGTTAGATCAACCCGAGTTTTTTCACCTTAAACAACGGGTGGTTCTTCGTTGCCGGCTTCGCCCCTTACAAGGGCGTGAGGTCGGTTCATATATTGATTCGAGGCTCAAAACAGTAAAGTATGCACAGCATGACCTGTTCGATGCTGAATCAATCGAGAGGATTGCTTTTTATTCGAACGGGGTTCCGCGGCTCATCAATATCATCTGCGACAATGCGTTACTGATTGCTTACGAATCCTCCAAAAGGCGAGTCACCGCCGCTATAATCGAAGAAGTCGCTAATGGCCTAAAGCTTTCTGAAGGCTCGCAACGCATGAGGCAGGCTTCGGTGAGCGAACTCAGGAGCACGGTGAGAGACGAAAGTTTCCAGACTCCTACGAAGAAAAATTCGAAAAGCTCGATGGAAACGAATCATCGGCAACCGGAGTCGAACTATTTCATACCGGATAAGCTCGTACAACCGGTATTTTTTGCCGTACCCAAGAGCAAACGCCAGTGGCCCAGGGGCATCGGAGTTTTGCTGACGCTCTCTGTGGCAGGGGGAGCAGGCACCGTACTCTATACGCGGATGGTCGGACAGGAAAGTCGATTCATCCAGCCGACTGATCTGACGCCCCAATTGGAACCTCAAATACCGGCGGATACGGGGCCGGAAGTGCCAGTGCGTGAAAACCTTCCGCAGCTCACGGAAGATCCAAACAAAGATGCCGCGCCGGTTCCGGAGACAACGGTCGCCAACGAATCGGGTTCGTCTAGGAAAACAGTCGACACGAGTTCTAAACAAAATCCGGAAAAAACCGGAGAGAAAAGAAATGCGCGTTCGATTAATCCAAATGAGCGCGACAGCTACGCGAGTGGCGCGCACGAGCTAGAAGTCGAAATATACAAGGCCATTCACGACCGTGGGATCAGCGGCGTTCAAGTATCCGTCAGTGATGGCACGGTTTATCTCAACGGTCGGGTTGCGACGCCAAGACAAAAACTCGCCGCCGTACAAGCAACGCTGAGTGTTCCCGGCGTAAAACGAGTGCAAAATGACCTTATCATTACAGGATAAACCACTCCATGCGATGCCAGCGCTACAGATAGAAGGGTTCCGCCTCGCGCTTCCTGCTGAGCGCAACGGCGGAATCCGGGTTTGACACCACATCCATTGATAACCGACCTTCGCTACTTTCTCCTTGCTCGTTCCAGATTGCTCGATATCCATTTACTAATGAGTTTATTGGTTAGTAGACATACGCCGACCAAGGGGCGAGTCGTGGAAAGCGCGGGCACATGAACGCAAAGGAATGGTTCTGGCCGGTCCGTTGGAATTACCGCCCGTGGAGTGGACCGGGTGGTGGCCGACGAGGCACAGGCCTATTGCCCGCGCTTGCAACGACTCGTCCCTTGGTGCTCACCGATCCACAGTTGTCTAGATATTTATGAATTCCTCAATATATCGCACCAACTCCGCTCTGGCCTAAATACCCGCCTTAACTTCTTCTTTCTCATCTCCCCTTCCGAGTTGTTCTCTTCCTCGGAATATTCATTTTTTGCCCTACGTGTCTGCCATTGGAAAAAATCCAGTCATAGGACTGGTTCAGGCAGCGCTTCGCAGATGACCGGGGTGGACATCGGCCGCCGACGGCGAACTCCGATTGACCCTATCACGGTCGCGTGTTAAAGAACGCGACGTAGCACTGTGAAAGGATGATTTATGAACCAACTCTGCAAAGCTTTTTTTTCGTTCGCGGTAGTCGCTCTGCTGATTTTTGGATTTAATGTTTTCGCGGTGCAAGCGGCGGAGTATCCGACCAAGACGGTGCAGATCGTCAATCCTTTTCCTCCGGGGGCGGTGACGGATATTCTGGCGCGGCTTCTTACGGACAAATTATCGGCTTCCCTGGGGCAGCCGGTGGTGGTGGTGAATAAGACTGGCGGCGGCGGCGCCGTCGGTATTAAATCCGTTAAAGACGCGCCCGCGGATGGATATTCAATTCTGATCGCCCCGCCGCCCATTGCTTTAATTCCGTTGGCGCGAAAAGGAATCGGCTTCGAGCTCGGCGATTTCACGCCGCTGAATTTTCTTGGGCGGACTCCGGCGGTGATGATCGTGAAAGCGGACTCGCCGTGGAAAACGATGGAAGACTTTATCGCCGAGGCCAAGAAAAAGCCGGGGCAACTGACATTTGGCACGCCCGGCAGTGGTACGAGCGGCCATTTCGCCATGGAGTTATTCAAAAAGGAGACCGGTGTCGATCTGATTCACGTTCCGCTCGGTGGCGAAGCGCCCGTTGCCACGGGAGTCTTGGGCGGTAATATTCATACGAGTATCATTGGTCTCGGCACCGTTCGTCCGCATCTGGAGGCCGGCGGTTTGCGGGCGCTGGTGACTGCGACCCAAAAGCGCGTGAAGGAATTGCCGAGCGTGCCGACGACGTTCGAAAAAGGTTTACCTGCCGTCGAAGCGAGTCCCTGGTTTGTCTTCTTTGTGCGCGCGAACACTCCGCCGCCAATCGTAAATCGTTTGGCAAAGGTCTTGCACGACGCCATCGCGGATAAGGAGATCGCCGCGAAGATCGAAAAAGCCGGCGTGTCAGTGGAGAATATCGGCCCGGCGGAAACCAAGAAATTTCTCGCTGACGAACATAGGCGCTGGTCCGAAGTTGCCAAAATCGCCAAGCTCGATTAGCAGGCTGCTGAATAACAGACATATGCCGACAGCTTGCAAAGCAGGCGTTCTAAATAGTCGCGCTCAGTCGCCCCGTGGTGATTGGAGTGCTGGAGTTTTGGAGTGGCGGAGTGATGGGTTCGAGATCCAAAACTCCAATACTCCATTACTCCATTACTCCAATCCTCCATTGGATTCGCGCGCTTGACGCGAGCATACCTGTGAAGCGCGCCGCCGTCGCCTGGGTTTTCTTTGCCTGTGTTGCGTTGGGATCTTTTTATGAGGCGGTGAAGCTTCCCTTTGGCAGGACGAACGTGCCGGGCGCCGGGTTCTTTCCCACGATCCTGGCGGCGCTGTTGGGCGTGGTATCCTTAATCGGCTTGATCGCTGCGTTTCGCGATGGCGGCGAACAACCGAGCCGTGAATCACGTTTAGTCTGGAATAAAATTGGCTTGACCGTGACGGCGCTTTTGGTGTTTGCGGTGATATTTGAGCGCGTCGGCTATGTCGTCACGACCTTCCTCTTTGTCGCGTTCTTGTTGCGAATCGTCGAGCGCAGGAGCCGGACGCTAGCCGCTGCCGTTGCGTTTTCCGCTTCGCTGATTTCCTACGTCATATTCGGCTTGCTTTTGGGCGCGCCTCTGCCGGCGGGTATTCTGCCCGTTTGAGACATCGTGGAGACATTGGCGAACTTAGGACTGGGGTTTTCAGTTGCGCTCCAGCCGGCGAATTTACTGTTCTGTTTCATCGGTGTGCTGGTGGGAACTTTCATCGGCGTACTTCCTGGCCTCGGTCCGATCGCTGCCATCGCGCTGCTTTTACCATTGACTTTCAAGATGGCGCCGGCCGCAGCGATCATCATGCTTGCCGGAATTTATTATGGCGCCATGTACGGCGGCTCCACCACGTCCATTTTGGTCAATATTCCGGGTGAAGCCGCTTCCGTAGTGACCTGCCTCGATGGTTATCAGATGGCGCGCCAGGGGCGCGCGGGTCCGGCTCTAGGCATCGCCGCGCTAGGCTCGTTCATCGCCGGCACGGTGGGGCTTGTCGGCGTAGTGTTTTTCGCGCCGTTGCTCGGCGCCTTCGCCCTTGGCTTCGGGCCGCCCGAGTACTTCGCGATCACATTTCTCGGTCTCACATTGGTGTCGTATCTCTCGCGCGGCTCGATACTCAAGGCCTTGCTGATGGCGGTTCTCGGCCTTCTCTTGGGTACGGTCGGCACGGACCCGATCTCCGGCCAGGAACGATTTAGCTACGGTAGCCTTACTTTGGGTGACGGCCTGGGGCTTGTGCCAATTGCCATGGGATTGTTCGGCATCGCGGAGGTTTTAGACAACCTCGGCAAAAGCTTGCGCGGCGAGGTTTACGAGCGCGCAATAAAGGGACTGTTGCCAAATCGCCGGGACTGGAAGGAAAGTATTTGGCCGATTATCAGAGGATCGGTCGCGGGTTTCTTCATCGGCATTCTCCCCGGCCCGAGCGGCGCGATGTCTTCCTTTGCGTCCTACGCGATGGAGAAGCGCCTCTCGCGCCATCCCGAGAAATTCGGCAAAGGCGCCATCGAGGGCGTCGCCGGTCCGGAGTCGGCCAATAACTCCGCCACCGCCGGTGCTTTTATTCCGCTGCTGTCGCTGGGTTTGCCGTCGAATATCGTGATGGCGCTGTTCATCGGCGCGCTGCTCATCCACGGCGTGCAGCCCGGGCCGTTGTTCATGAAAAACTATCCGGAATTGTTCTGGGGCGTGGTGGCGAGCATGTACGTCGGTAATGCCATGCTGCTGGTTCTCAATCTGCCGCTAATCGGCATTTGGGTCCGGTTGTTGAGGGTGCCTTACGTGATTCTCTATCCGCTCATTTTGCTTTTTTGTTTGATCGGCGTTTACAGCATCAATAATAATATCGTGGAAATTTTCATCATGGTCAGCGCCGGCGTCGCCGGGTTGGTGCTGCGCCGGTTGGGATTCGACGGCGCGCCGTTTCTGCTGGCTTTGGTGTTAGGGCCGATGATGGAAAGCTCGCTCAGGCAGGCGCTGTTGATTTCGCGCGGTAGCTTCGCGATCTTCTTCACACGCCCGGTTGCCGGCGTCCTGATGATCCTCGCCGCGGCATTTTTGCTGACTGCGCTGGTTCCCATCTTGAAGTCGAAACGGGAGAAACTGGCGGCGGAAATCGGCGAATGAACTATTAAGGAGTTCATACTAATGAGTTCGTTATTTAGAGACTATGTCGCTAGTGTGCGACCGAGAGGCGAGCCCTTCCGATCGCGGTCAATGGTTCTCTGCCTTGCCGGCCACCACCCCGTCCTCTCCATAGGTGGAAATGCCCGCCGGCAGGG
>DATBLC010000408.1:0-9040 GCA_036555515.1 Binatia bacterium | reverse complement strand
TTCAAACCGAAAAAGATGCATCTAAGGCTCAAAACAGCGCCTATTTTGCAAACTTATATTGAGGAATCAATATCTTACGCTGGTCCGACCCGGCGCTGCCCCTCCCCTGCGCAGCGATTCGATTTATTCCAGACAATCTGAGGAGCCGAAAACCGGTTGCAAACGCGAGCCGACGGCGCCGCTCGCTCTGAGTTCGAGCGAGCGGCGTGATCCGGCACACTTCGCGCGCCTCCGACCGCTGCGCCGCCCGAGCCGGCCGAAGCAACATCGGGATTTTCATCAAACACAAAGACGATTGACATCCCACCGGTCCGGCGATATTGCTCGGGCCAGAAAAAAAGGTTGTTTAAATTTCCTATCCGTCGCCGCTGCGCTGGGCTCGCACGTCCGTGTGGATATTTCCCCCTTTCATTGACACGGTCGGCGTCCGCGGGATAATGACGAGCAGAGGGGCTCGCGCTAGCACACCGTGCGGCGCGCACAAAGAAAGGCGGGCATCATGACTCAAGGTCTGGTAACGCTATTCAGCGATCGACAATTTGCTGGCTCGAGCGTGCCTCTGGACGAGGGCGAAACCCGATTCCCAGCTGACTTCAACGACTCCGCTTCCTCGGTTCGTGTGGCGTCTGGCTACTGCGCGGTATTGTACGAGCACGCCAACGAGTTCGGTGGCTATGGAGCTTCGGTCGATCTCCTCGAAGACTGCCCCGATCTTTCGGTGTACGGCTTCGACAAGAAGACGTCGTCCGTGCGCGTCTTTCGAACCGAGCGCGATGGCTTCGGCTGGGCTCGCGGTGCGATGCGTGATGGGCAATTCGTGGCCGGGCATTGGGAACGGAAACGAGCGAGGGGCGGATCGGATTTGAACAGCACCGTGGCCGTAGTGGCACCGCCTGCTCCGCCGCGCACGGCGCCGCTACCCGCCGGGGAAGGAGTCGTCGTGCGCGACCACCGGGGCGAACCGACCGATCCGGCAAACGCCTCCGGTGGTGTCGTCGTCGGGTCCCGTTGTCCAATTCCACCATATTTTGAAGTAGTAGGTGGTTTTAGCGACAATTTCGATCACTTTAAAGACACAACAGGTTATGATGGTGGTTGGACGGGATTTTCTAAAAGATGGAAGAACAGCGATATCAGATCTAATAGTATAGTGGCTGGATTTCAGTTTAAGATTGGTCCTAACGGCGGGAAGAGATGGCAACTACCAACAAAACCAACAGACCCTATAAAATTCATAGATTTCCCGAGTGGCGATGTAAACCTATTTTTCCCTAGAAGCATAGATCAAGCGGATTGGTTTTCAGATCTTTTCACTCATCGTCGCGGGGGTTATTCTGTGGGAATTAAATGGAATGATAACCTCGAAACTTTTGGATATTTAAGCAAAGAGTTTCCACACGGTAATTATAGCGGTAATCACTTCGAACATGAATTTGCCGATCCATTTGGAGATCAACCAAATCCAACAAAAGATATACCAAATTTTCCCAGGGATGGGGAATGGCATAGTATTCTGGCGGTCATTTACAATGATTGGTACCGTAATGTCGCTGTAGGCTCCGCGGGATCCTCCAGTCTGTTTCCAACGATTGTCCTTTGGTACAGCGATACACCCACTCACAATTTCAACGAATTCACGTTCCTCGGTATGGGCGTAGACAGGCACAATATCGTCAATGAAAACTCGGACACTGATCCTCCATTGTTATTTAGCATCGAAGACAGTAACACTGTGGTGGGAGACAATCCGTTATTTGTCGAACATGCGCTTCAAATAAGGATCGATGATGTTCCAACCGAACAGGTTGAAATCAGAAACGTCTATGCCGCAAATGTCATATACCATGGTCCAATAGTACCCACAAACCCTGTAGTTTGCATCCCCGAAGCTAAGACTGTAAGTGATGCACAAGTCAGAATTGATGATTTATTGAAGCAGGCGACGGAAGCTCGAAAAAAGATACGATCACCCGGTGGTGGAGGATTTAGTACTGATAATCCCTGGCTGCAAATATTAAACAATATTATAGATACAGAACTTCCTAATGCAAGAAGCAATCTTAGTAGGGCAAAATTTATCTATGAGAAATGCAGAAAGGAACATGCCTCTGAAGAGAAGATCTTAATTAGCAAAGATCTTACTTTCCATACTTTTAATAAAAAATGACAATGACTAGTTCATCAATTAATTGCGTTTCTTGATACAGATATCAAGTTTGAAAGACGGAGTTGTCCCGCTCGCTGTTGAACTTGGCTGAGCGCGACGGCTGGGCATCATACCTCAGTTCACCGCAGTGCGGGGGATACTGACATAGCGGCCCCCCGCGAGAAGATCGATCCTGAGCCAATTGCGGCCCTCGCTTTTTTGGCCGACGGGCGCCACGATGACTCACGCGGCGCGCTCCGCGACATTCGTGGCCCCGAGGGCCATCACCAGCCCGCCCAGTTCGCCATGCCGCTTGATGCGCCGGAAGCGCTCGGCGGCGCGCAGCAGGCCGAGCCCGATCCTCCGCCGCCGCCTTGAGCGTCTATCCGTCACCGCCGCGTACCGTCGACCTGCTTTTCTCTCGCGGCATCGCGTCCGCTTTGACTACCAGTGCACCCGGCGCGGTTCCCTCGAGGCCTACCCGATTTCTTCATTCGCCCGAGTGCGGCCACGAGAAGCTAGTCGCGTTTTCCTGCAAACGGCGCGGGTTTTGCCCCTCTTGCGGCGCCCGGCGCATGGCGGAAACCGCCGCCCACCTGGTTGATTGCGTCATCCCGCCGGTCCCGGTGCGCCAATGGGTGCTGTCGTTGCCGATCCCGCTGCGCCTTCTGTTCGCCGCCCAGCCGCAGCTGCTCGCGCCGCTATTGCAGGTGATCCACCGGATCATTACCAGCTTTCTAATCAAGCAGGCGGGACTGAAACGGACCGCCGCCAACACCGGCGCGGTCACGCTGATCCAGCTCTTCGGCTCAGCCGCCAATTTGAATATTCATCTGCACTGCCCGGTGCTCAACGGCGTCTATTGGAACAGCACCGCAGTCTTCCATGAGGTGGCGGCCCCCACCCTCGAGGAGCTGCAGGCCTTACTTGCAAAGACCATCACACGCATCATGCGGTGGTTGACCAAGCAAGGTTTTCTCATCGAAGAGCAAGACCGGACCTACCTCGCCGAAGCGGATAGGGAAAGCGCGCTTTTGCCCCTGCAAGCGGCCTCCTGCACCTACCGCATCGCGCTCGGGCCACGAGCGGGGCAGAAGGTGCTGAGCTGCAAAGCGTGGCGAGCCCAGACAAATCATCCACGCCGGACCTATGCGCCAAACTCCACGGCTTTAGCCTCCATGCGGCGGTGCGCTGGGGCGCCGATCAGCGCAAGGAACTGGAGCACCTGTGCCGCTATATCACCCGCCCGGCGATCGCCAACGAACGGCTCAAGCGTAACCGCGCCGGCCAAGTGGTGTTGCAACTGAAGAGCGCGTTCAAAGACGGCACCACCCATATCGTCATAGAGCCGCTGGAGTTCATGGAGCGCCTGGCGGCCCTGGCGCCCCGGCCTCGCGCCTACATCTGATTCGCTTTCATGGCGTTTTAGGTCAGGCAGTCTGGCCTCGGCTCGTCGACCCGCGCTAAATCGCGTAGAGCGCCCTGGCGTTTTGATAGAGGAGCTTGTTCTTGGTCGCCTCGGTGAGATCCTGCCTTTTTTGTATCTTCTGCAGATTTTCCGGGAACTCGCTGTCCCAATGCGGAATGTCGGTGGCGTAGACGAAATGATTCTCCCCGACATAGCGAAACGTTTCCGGCAACAAGCTTTCCTCGGCTTCAAAGCTGAAGAAGATCGGGCTCTCGCGCACACAATCGCTCGGCCGCTGCTTTAGCGCCGGCGTTTCAATTTTGCCGCGTTTCTCCCAGTGCTCGTCCATGCGGTCGAGCCAGTAGGGCAGCCAGCTGCAACCAATCTCGAGAAAGGCCAGGCGCAGTTTTGGAAATCGCTCGGGCACGCCCTGAAAAATCATGTTGGAGAACTGGACGAAGATTCCCACCGGAAACGACACCATGTGAACTTCGGTGAATGTCTCGAAGGCGCCCGACGCGAGCTCATCGCCGCCGTTGGTGCCGTGCACGGCGATGGCGCAACCCAAACTCTCCGCTTCGCGGTAAATCGGATCATAGAACTTGTGCCCTAGCGGCAAGCGTAGCCCCGTCGTGCGCACGACAGCCGCGCGATAGCCCGGTTGTTTGACCGCGCGGCGCAATTCCAGGGCAGCGCGTTCGGGATCTTGCGGTGGAATGATGGCAATGGGCTTCAGACGCTCTGAAACCTTGGCGTAGTAATCGTAGACGTAATTGTTGTAAGCCTCGCAAAGCGCCACGGCATAATCAGGCTCGCGGATGCGCGACACGTTGCCCGTGGATGTCGGATAAAGAAACGCCAACTCGATGCCGTATTCATCCATTACCCGCAGCCAATCCTCCGCTCGTGGCGCACGCGGAAATATTTTTTGGTGCGCCGGTAATGTTTCTTGGAGGTCCCGATCCCACGGCTCGGAGGCGGTCAGCGGACCGCCGCGCTTGTTGAACGGGGCCTTAAGATAACGGCGCAGTTCGTCAGATCGCTCGATGATATGTCCGTCAGCATCGATCACTTTTGGTTGACTCATCGTTCACCTCTTGTGTAATTCTTAGGCGATTCCGTGCAAAATATTTGACAGAACCATTTTAAGAAATTTTCTCCCGCCAAGCATGTCCTGAGTCTAATCGAAGGGCACGCTAAGCTCGCAAAGGCCTCCCCCCATGCCACCGTATTTTATCAAAATCCTATCTTGGCGTCCTTTGTACTCTTTGCGCGAGTGATATCTTTTCCGATTCTGTAAGCCAATGTCCAACCGAGAATTTTAAATAGGTTTGGTTAGATTACAGTTTGTAGGCCAACATGATCCCGTCGCGAAACGGTAACAGGACGTTTTCGACCCTTGGGTCGTTATGAATCCGATCATTCAACGTGTTGACAATGCGCGCGTCTTCTTCGGTTGGATTGAGCACCCGGCCGTAACGCAGCATGTTGTCGATGACGATCAGCCCGCCCTTTCGGGTCAGCTCCACGCAACGATCGTAATAGTAATCGTAACTCGGTTTATCCGCGTCGATAAAACAGAGATCGAAAGGGCCAGTGATGGTTCGGCGATAGGGACGTTGTTGACTAGCTGGACAAAGTTTCTTGGCAAGTACGTCACACGGTTGCTTTCGACCCGCTGCCGAGACAATCTGTTCGAGCCGATCTAAACCGACACTTTCCTGACGATTTCGTCCTTTGAGAACAGGCTAGGCGGCTCATCCTTATGGCACTTTCGACGCGAACGATGATCGCGTCCAACAGTTCGTCCACCGTCTTCTGGTCCAGTATCGAAGAGCCGCGGCCGTTTACGGTGTTTTCCTCCTCCTTGCCGATCTCTGAAACTCAAATGGAATTTCTGATTCTGATCGGAGCTTGCAGGTAGCGGAGCCGGTCATTTACATCCTTACCAGATCCGTTCAATCGGATACTGATCGAAAGCAGGATCGGCGCTTATGATCGGAATACTTTCAACAAGCGCTTGAGCTATCAACAACCGGTCGAAAGGATCGCGGTGGTGCAACGGGAGCCGAGCGATTTCAAAGAGGTGTCTGAGTTCGATCGGGAGCAGCGCGATGCGGTTGATGCTCAGCTGTTCCGGAATAAAGGAATCGAGCGGTGCAGGAATCGGCAAACGCCCAACGCTTACTTTGATAACTATTTCCCAAACGCAAGCGGCGCTCAGCAATGGTTCGTTGCCGCCCGCAGCGATAGTGCGTTGCGCAGGACCGCTGAGCTTCGGATCCTCAGTAACAAACCACAAAAAGGCATGGGTATCGAGCAGTAGTCGCGGCATGAACTACACGTAGTCGCGAAAGTCCTCAAGCGGTGCGTCAAAGTCGTCAGGTACCACGAACAAACCCTTTGCACTGCCCGGAACTCGATCAGGGAATGCTTTCGTAGGCGGAACAAGGCGCGCGACTTCCTGGCCGTCGCGGGTGATCACGACTTCAGAGCCCCTAGCAACGTCCTGAATTAGCTTTGCCAGTTGCGCTTTAGCTTGGTCCAGTTCGATCGTTACGTTTTGCATTGGCGTTCCTCTAACGCGTTATAACATAGCATTATCTGGGAACCTTACTCAATTCGGCGTGGAAACTCCGAAAATGAGATCAGAACACGTCCGGCCGGGGTCACCCATTAGATTTTGCAATCATACACTTCGCTTTTCTTGCTCCTATATCACCCGGCCGGCCATCGCCAATGAACGGCTCAAACGTAATCGCGCCGGCCAAGTCGTGCTGCAACTGAAGAGTCCCTACAAAGACGGCACCACCCATATCGAAGATCCGCCGGTGATTGTCAAAATGCTCAGCCATCTGGGCCTACCGACCCGCGCCCCGCCACGCTCCCCTGCGCAGCGATTCGATCTATTCCAGACAATCTGAGGAGCCTGAAAACCGGTTGCCAACGCGAGCCGACTGCGCCGCTCGCTCTGAGTTCGAGCGAGCGGCGTGATCCGGCACACTTCGCGCGCCTCCGACCGCTGCGCCGCGTGAGCCGGCCGAAGCAACCTCGGGATTTCATCAAACAGAAAGACGATTGACATCCCACCGGTCCGGCGATATTGCTCGGGCCAGAAAAAAAGGTGGTTTAAAATTCCGATACAGAACTCGAACTTCTTCGGCTGCTCCACGGGCAGGTCGGATGGCTTAGCCCCTTGGAGGTTCTCTCCATCGCTACCTGGCAGATATAAGCATTCCCCTTCGTTAGGTGATAAAGTTTTAGTTGCGAGAAAAATTGGTAAAGGCACTCTCTTCATGGAGGCCTTATTTAGATAGGAACCGAATTGCGCCCTCAGTCGAGTCTTTTAACGAACGGCAAGGGGCAATTCCGTGCGTTCCCCAGTGGCCTCGTTAATAACTAAGAGCTTCCCCATGTGCTCTCGTTGTAATTGCTGGTTAGCATTCAACAGTTCGATACCGTAGACGGTGCCATCGGGGGCAAGGTCCACAGCCAACTCATCACTTACCCGAATCGTCTCCACTTCGGCTCGCTTTTCCTGAAAACTGATGTAGGCAACATTGTAACGAGGGTCATACGTGAATCGCATAACTAGCTCCCTTCTCTTGCGCTCAAAAGTAACGGGTGAGAACAGTGATCACTATCCAATCCGTGCCGTCTTGAACCGCGTAGGCTTCCACCTGCTTGGTGTTAAACTGCTTGCCGCGCCACTTTTCACCAAATGCGAAGTTGCGCCGAAAACCTGTGCGGCCAAACTTTGCGGCAAATCGTTCGCCGTTCTTTACTGTTTCGATAACCTCCTCTTCGGACGTCCCGCGCTCTTCCATACGCGCCAGGGCGTGTGGGTGGCAGCGGATCGTCATGTCTGCATTTTTTCCGTGGCCTCTCCAGTAAGTTTGCTATGAAGAATCGCGCTTAGTTTTCTCGCCTCGCCTTCGAAACTGAATGCAAAGTGTATTTCATCCCAGGGCTGGATTCAATGAAGCGTGGGGTTAGTATTCGCTCCGTAAAACTGGCTTCCTGAAAGGGCCTTTTGGTATCCCAGAGTGATTTATCTGTTGAATTTCCCCAATCCAACATTCTTCTTCGTCGCGCCTGTGCTTGGCTCTTCCCCTTACCCTTCACCCCTTACGTCTCACCTAATAACTTTATCCGCTCTCGCCAGCACGTTGGCCGGAATCGTAACGCCGATCTGCTTTGCCGTCTTGAGGTTTATCACTAGCTCGAACTTCGTCGGCTGCTCGACAGGCAGGTCAGCAGGCTTGGCACCCTTCAGGATCCTGTCCACGTAGTATGACGCGCCGGTAGCTGTCCGCGAGGTCAGCCCCATAGGACATGAGCCCGCCGGCATCTACGTATTCTCTGCTGACGTACATCGACGGAAACCGGCTCTTTAACGCAAAGTCCGCAATCCGTTTTCGGTTAGAAAGCATTTGCGGGCCCGGGAGCACGTAGAGTCCATCCGGGCGCTGCTTGTTTAGCGCAGCGAATACTCTCTCTAAACCGTCCGTGCCTCGCACCTCCCACGGCTGAAGAGTCAACCGCAGCGCGCGCGCCGCGACTGGGAGAACCTCTTTCACCTCGATTACACTGTTCGGATTGGCCGGATTGTAAAGAACCGCGACACGGGCAAGTTTGGGAACGGCTTCTTTGAGCAGCTCCAGCCGCTTACCGCCTAGTTCTACGGAAAGGCTTGTAATGCCGATGACGTTGCCGCCGGGACGGGCAAGGCTTGCAACTAGGCCTCCCTCGACAGGATCGCTCCCACGGCCCACCATAACGATGGGAATTGTATTGGGCGCATTCTTGGCCGCCCGAGCCGGCCGAAGCAACATCGGGATTTTCATCAAACAGAAAGACGATTGACATCCCACCGGTCCGGCGATATTGCTCGGGCCAGAAAAAAAGGTGGTTTAAAATTCCTATACAAATTATCAAGCCGCTCAACCATACCCGGGTTCAAGAGTGAACAAGTATCTCGAAGAGGAATCTCCGACCGACACGAATTTTTATATCAGGCCTGCCTTTGGCCTCCTCATGTCGCTCAACATGTCGATTGAGTTCGGCGACGCCTTCGACTTTAGCGGCGCCGACTTCTGGAGCTGGTGCAAGGAAGCCGGATTCAAAAGCTACGAAGTCCTCCACCTGGTCGGCCCCTGCAGCGCCGCGATCGCGTATAAGTAGTGTGATGACAAAAAATTCCCATCTCATAAAGTGCATTTACTGTTTGGATTCTAAACCGCAAACCGATTTCAACCGAGAACACGTTATTCCGGAAGCGTTGGGCAAATCCAAAAACAATTTGGTTCTTCATAAAACCGTTTGTCGCAACTGCAACAAGTATTTTGGCGATTGCCTCGAAGTCATTCTAAACCGAGATACCGCCGAGGGTGTCTACAGGTATAAATTCGGGATAAAGCCGAAGAATGCACCTAAGCATCGACGTGTTAATTTTCAGATTGCAGAAGGTGAAGAATTGGCAGGCA
>DATBLC010000407.1:0-102745 GCA_036555515.1 Binatia bacterium | reverse complement strand
GGCGAGTTTCCCCAACATGTTTGCTTGCACGCCATCTGCCCGACGGCCTTTGATCCGCTGCAAGCGCCCAGGGGGAAACACTCTGCATCGCTGTTTATGCCGGTGCCGTTTCAGTTAAAGGGTAAGCAACCCGAAGATTGGGTAAGGCTTAAAAACGGCTTTATGGATGCCGTCTTAAAAACCTGGCGGCGCTACGCCACCAATCTGACGGATGAGAACATCGAGATGAAAGTCGCCATGGACCCATTTTATATTTCCGGCCGCTGGCCCAATATGCGGCGCGGCTCGGTATGGGTGGCGCGCAAGGTCGCGGGGCAGATGGGCGCGCACCGCCCCATCGAACAGTTGGCAAATTACCGCACGCCCATCGAAGGGCTTTATCTGGTGGGCGTTGCCACCCATCCCGCCGACGCGGTGATCGCCGGATCGGGATATAACTGCTGGAACGTCATGAAGGAGGATTTGAAACTTTAACGTGCTCAAAGTCGATTTGAACGGCTTGGACGGCGCCGTTCAAGCAGTTCAAAACGTTCAAGCCGTTAAACCAAAAAGACGTATGGCGAAAATCTTAGAGTACGACGGTGTCGTCATCGGCGCCGGGCACAACGGCATGATCTGCGCGGGGTATCTCGCCAAGTGCGGCCAGAAGATCATGGTGGTTGAAAAAAACATGGAAGTCGGCGGCGGGCTCGATTCCCACGAAGACCGCAATTATCCCGGCTTTTGGCATAATATTCACTCCGTTTTTCATCGCGGTCTCATGATGCTGCCCTGGTATAGGGACCTGGAACTGGAAAAATTCGGCATTCATTACTACCGGCCCGATCCCGGCGTGGTGCATCATTTTCTCGACCACAGTTACCTTGGCTGGTTTGCCGACGTCAGAAAAACCGTCGCAACCATCGAGCATTTTTCCAAAAAAGACGCGGCCAGTTTCATGGATCTATGGGCGCGCTGGCAGCCGGTGGTGCAAAAGATTGTTTTCCCGGAAACCTACGCCGTGCCGCTGCCCTTCGAAGAAAAAAAGCCATTGCTCGAAAAATCCCCCGAAGGCCGGGAGTATCTCCGCTATTTTGAAACGACGCCCGGCGATTTTGTGCTCGATAATTTCGAACACCCGCGCGTGCGCGCCTTCATAGGTTTCCTCGGCGTGATGCGAGGGTACGAGCTGGATGCGCCGAAGACCGGCTATCTCATCCCGGCGATGATCGCCTGGGGCGTCAATCCGCAACTCTGTCGCGGCACTTCCCATGCACTGGGCGATAACCTCGCCCACATGATGTCGCACAACCATGTGGACTATATCGAAGCCAATGGCGTCGAGCGAGTCCTCGTGAACAAAGGCCAGGCGACAGCCGTGGTGCTCGAAGATGGTACGGTGATCAAGGCGCGAAAATTCATCGCATCGAACGTCAACCCCGTGGAAACCTTCATCAAGCTGGTGGGCAGCGAGAACCTCGAGCCGAGGTTCGCCGATCTAGCCGCGAATTTCAGGTTTTCGAAAACCACCCCGATCTTCGCGCTAAATTTGGCGTTGAACGAAAGGCCCAAGTACATTACCGAAGAGAAGCATCCAGAAATCGCCGGGTCGTTCATGCACATCGTCGGTTTGGAGGACTACCAGGATCTCGTCGATCTTTTCGCCGACTGCCGCGCCGGTCAACTGCCGCGCAAGCCGTTCATGAACGGCGCAACGCCGTCCTATCACGACCCGACGCAGGCCCCGCCGGGTAAAGCAACGGCCTTCATGTGGCAACTGATGACGTACAATCTCTGGGGCAATCCGCTCAATTGGGACAAGGTCCGCAACCAATGGCTGCAAAAACAATTGGCAACGTGGCGCCGGTTCGCACCCAATCTCGATGAAAACAATATTCTATCCACGGACTCGACGACGCCGCTGGATATCGAGCGCCACGACCGCAACATGTACTGTGGCGACTGGATGGTCGGCGAATACTCCGGCGATCAGGCGCTCGAAAACCGGCCGTTCCCCGGCTGGGGACAATATCGGACTCCGATAGACGGGCTGTTTCTGTGCGGTTCGTCATGCCATCCCGGCGGGAACATCACCGGCGCCCCCGGATATAACGCAGCGCGCGTGATCGCCGAGTCACTGGGAATCAAACCCTGGTGGAATCCGCTGGATTTCAAAACGCACCTGGAAGATCTGCGATGAAAACTTACTATTGGAATAATGGATGCGGATCCGAACATTCCATCATCCGATTATCCCATCGATCCAGGGGAGTGCTGTGAGATTGGCGGGGCAGGTGGCAATTGTCACCGGCGGTGCACGCCATATCGGCGCGCGCTATTGTCGTCGGTTGGCCGCGGAAGGTGCCGCGGTAATCGTGGCCGATATCCTGGCTGGTGAAAGTGTGGTTCGGGAAATTGAATCAGCCGGAGGAAGAGCTAGAGCTTTGACGGTCGATGTTTCCAAGGAAGAGGACACCAACCGCATGGCCGCGGAGGCGGTGAACGCCTTTGGGCGCATCGATGTCCTGGTTAACAATGCGGCGATATTTATCAATATCCAGCGCCATCCGTTTTATGAAATTTCGGCTGCAGAGTGGGACCGCGTCTCCGCGGTCAATATCAAAGGCCCTTTTCTTTGCGCCAAGGCGGTATTCCCGCAGATGAAAGCGCAGAGAAGCGGCAAAATCATCAACATCTCGTCATCCACCGCTTTCTGGGGCACGCCGAATTTCCTGCATTATGTCGCCTCAAAGGCTGCGCTTATCGGCATGACCCGTTCACTGGCGCGGGAAGTCGGCGAACTTGGCATTTGCGTCAATGCCATTGCTCCCGGATTGGTTGAACATGAAGGCCAGAACGCGCCCAGGGCGCTGACCGAATTGCAGCTCAAAGAACGGTCCATTAAAAGGCTGCAGACTCCTGAGGATCTTTTGGGCACTTTGGTGTTTCTCGCTTCGCCAGACAGCGATTTCATGACCGGGCAGACCATCGTCGTCGACGGCGGCAGCATTTTTTATTGAGAGTTCAAAAAGTTCAAAACTTCGAGGACGGGAGCGATTACTTTAAGACGGAGCCTCGGAACGCAACCCGACATTTTTATTGCTTCCGCCTAACCTATGCCAAAGAATCTCAGGACGTTTTTGGAAGACATGCGGCGGGAATATCCCAGCGAGGTGGTGACCATCGCCAAGGCCGTGAACCCGCTGGCGTATGACGTTACCGCCATAGTCAAGCAGCTCGGCGCGCTGAAGAAATTTCCAATTCTGCTTTTCGATAAACCGTTGAACGTTCACGGCAAGCTCAACGACATGAAACTGGTGATGAGCGCGGAAAACACTCAGAAGAAAGTCCAAGTGGCTCTGGGCGTGCCTCGCGACATGGACCGCGCCGAAATGGCGCGGGAGTGTTTGCGCCGAGAAGCGAAGCGGATTCCTCCCATCGTTGTCGAAAAGCGCGTCGCGCCGATCAAAGAAGTGTTGCAAACCGGAGCGAACGTCGATTTGCATGAGTTGCCGCTCATGCGCCATCACGAAATGGATGGCGGACCCTATCTCGACATGTCGAGCGTGGCGCGGGACCGCAGCAGCGGCGTGTATAATTGCTCGTACCACCGCATGGAAGTAAAAGACCGGAGTCACACCGGCTTTCTCATGACGCTACAGCATATGTGGCGGATTTTTCGCGGCTACGAAGAAGCCGGCGAGGAATGCCCGGTGGCTACGGTCATCGGCCATCATCCGGCCTATCAGATGGGGGCATGTTACGGCGGGCCGTTCGAGATCAGCGAATATGAAATCATCGGCGGCTACTTTGGGGAAGCCCTCCGCCTGGTCGCGTCGGAAACCTGGGGCGAGCGATTACTCGTCCCCGCCGACGCCGAGATCATAATCGAGGGAGCCCTGCTTCCCGGTAAACGCATGGTCGAAGGGCCTTTCGGCGAGGTCAACGGATATCTCGGGGTTCAGGGCTTTGAGCAATCGGCTTGTTATGAAGTGCGCGCGATCACGCGCCGCCGCGGCGCTCTGCATACGTCGATCCTTACGCCGGAAGGGGACAAGCCTTGGTTGGATTTGGCGCGTGAAGGGGCCTACTTGCGGCGCGCCCGCGAGGCTGTTCCGGGCGTTCAAGCGGTGTGCACGAGCGGGCGACATGCATTATTAAATGTTTTCATATCGATGAAAAAGACGTCGGAAGGCGATCCGGGGCGAGCGGCAGCCGCGGTGTTGACCTGGGATTGGGCAAAGAATGTTTTCGTTTTCGACGAAGATATTGACATCTATAATCCCACCGAGATTCTCTGGGCCTTAGCCACGCGGGTGCAGCCGCACCGGCAGATTTCCATCGTCAACGACATCATGCGCGGCAGCTTGCTCGATCCGTCGATGGATCACCCGCGCCGTACTTCGGTGATGATCATCGATGCCACGAAGCCTTTGGACCGGCCATTCTCGCCGGTTTCCAAGTGCCCTGAGGAAGCTTTGGCTCGAATCAAACTGGAAGAATTTGTACCCGACGAAGTGTTGCGGCATATACCGATAGATCGAACTACCTATTGGGCGTAACCTAGCCGTGAACCCGTTCAAGCCGTTGGAGTCGAGACCGTTCAAGCGGACTCGAAAGTTTCGCTCGTTCGGTAAGGTCGGGGCATGCTTTGCGCAATCTTGCACCGATGCTCCGCCTGTGTAATAGGTGTGGCGAGTGTGATTTCGGCCGCGCACCGGCGCGTTGATTCCGTTTAAAGTCAATTTCATTTATTCGTGGAACGGAGGCATGACAGTGGCGGAAAGCAAAGCACAAGGCACACCGGAAGTTTGGGCTGCGGGAATCGGCCGAAAGAGCAATGCGGAATACGGATCGGACCTCATGGCCGAGATGCTGCGCGAACTGGGCATTAAATATATCGCATTGAATCCCGGCGCGAGTTACCGCGGGCTGCACGACTCCATCGTCAATTTCGAATCCGACAAAGGCCCGCAAATGATTCTTTGCACCCATGAGGAAATCGCCGTGGCGATCGCCAATGGTTACGCCCGCGCCACCGGCGAGATCATGGCCACGGGGCTGCACGACGTCGTCGGCCTGCAGCACGCTAGCATGGCGATCTTTAACGCCTGGTGTGACCGAACGCCGATTCTCAATCTCGGCGGTGGCGGCCCGCAGAACACTATCAATCGCCGTTCCACCGACTGGGTGCATACCGCATTGGTTCAAGGTCTGGCGGTGCGCGAGCATGTCAAGTTCGACGATCAGCCGGCCACCGTCGATGCCGTGCCGGAGTCGTTCTTGAAGGCTTATCGCATCGCCATGACGGAACCGAGAGGCCCGGTTTACGTATGCCTGGATACCGACGTGCAGGAAGCCAAGATCACAACGCCGATGATCGTGCCCGATGCACGACTGTTCCGCCCGCCGTCAGGGCCGGCTGCCAATCCGGAGGCGTTGCAGCGGGCGGCGCAATTGTTGGCGGCTGCTGCCTGGCCGGTGATAGTTGCCGGAGAAGTCGCGCGCAGTCCGAAAGCGCTGCCGCCCTTGCTCGACATCGCCGAAGTGCTGGGTGCCGCCGTGATCGACGCCGACGGTCGATATGCGTTCCCAAGCACCCATCCGCTCAATCTTACCAACGCGCGGGAAGAAGCTTTGCGCGACGCGGATGTCGTGCTCGCGCTCGATGTCCCGAGTTTAGGTGTTCCGCTCGGACCGTCGGTGCGTGAGCGCGGCAACTTTGCGCCGGCGGTTAAGCCGTCAACCAAGATTATTCACATCACCTTGCTCGACCTCGAACGCCAGAGCTGGGTCAGCGACGCTATGTGGCTTCTGCCGGTGGCCGTGCCCATCGCCGCGGATACGGCGGTGGCTCTACCGCAGCTTCTAGCGCAGCTGCGCGACCGCGTCAGCGCCGATGCGAGCATCGGCCAGCGCGCCCGCGAGCGGCGCGCGAAGGTTGAGGTGATTTATTCCGCTGCGCGCAAAAAAAGTCAGGAATGGATTGAAAAAACCTGGAATGAGACACCGATTTCCCAGGCGCGACTCTTTGGCGAGATCAATAAGCGCGTGCAAAACCGTTCGTGGGCCTTGGTATCGTCCCATGGACGGCGCTGGCGGGAGGCGATCGACGTTACGGAGCCCGCTCACGGTATGGGCGGCGGCCGCGGCGGCGGCGTCGGTTACGGTTTGCCGTCGTCCATCGGATCGGCGCTGGGGTTCAAGGACAGCGGCCGGTTGTGCGTCAGCATTATCGGTGACGGCGACTTCTTGATGACCTCTAATTCTCTGTGGACGGCGGCCAAGTATGAAATTCCGCTGCTCGTGGTGGTGCTCAACAATCACTCATACTATAACGACGAGGAGCACCAGGAGCGGATGGCGCGCTGGCGCAACCGCCCCATCGAAAGAAAAGGCATCGGCATCCGCATCGAAGATCCGGTGCCGGATATCCCGGCTATTGCGCGGGCGCTGCATGTGCAGGCCTTCGGTTCGATCACGGTGCCCGATGAACTCGGCACGGCGCTGGATAAAGCGATTGAAGTTGTCGTAAGCGGCAAACCGGCGGTGGTGGATGTAGTCACCCAGCCGCGTTAAGGAGGGATAACCCATGGACAAGCTGATCGAGCAAAGTTTGACCGCGTTGCTTGCCCGGGAGGGGTTGCAACCCAAGGAGGGGGACTTAAAGGATTTCGAAAAAATCATCGAACTCTATATGGGCAATCTCAAGCAACTGCATTCAGTAAATCTCGGCGCCGACGAGCTGGGGCCGGTGTTTCGGCCGGAGTGGACGGGAAAATAAGGATTGATTACGAGATTCTGCGCCACGCTCAGGAACGACCAGCTGGGTTATCCTTCGACGGCCACTCCTTTCTTCTGTCATCCTGGGCGCAACCGAAGCATCTGGACCTCGGCGCCAGAAATTTACTTAAGCCTGGCGACGGACGAAAGGAGTCTTCTCATGGCTATCACCGAAAAGCCGCTCTATTATTTGTCGATACATGAAGCTCAACAACTGATTCAGGGTCGCAAGCTTTCCCCGGTAGAACTCACGCGCGCGGTTCTGGACCGGATTGGCGCCGTCGACGGTAAATTACACGCCTATATCAAGCTAACGGCTGACAGCGCGATGGCGGAGGCGCGGGCCGCGGAATCGGAAATCCAGCGCGGCAACTGGCGCGGTCCGATGCACGGCATACCCGTGGCGGTGAAAGACCAACTGGATGTCGAAGGCGCGCCGGCGCGAGTGCGGCAATTCACCCAGGGAGTGGGCGATGCGACGGCGGTTAGAAAACTGCGCGAAGCGGGCGCGGTAATGATGGGCAAACTGCACATGAGCAGTATGCCTGGCCCCGAACTACCGCTGCCGCGCAACCCTTGGAACACGGAGCATATCACTGGCGGCTCGAGTACGGGCTCGGGCGCCTCAGTGGCGGGCGGCCTCTGCCTGGGATCCCTCGGCGAGGACACTGCGGGGTCGATTCGCAACCCGTGTTCGTTCTGCGGCATCGCCGGTCTCAAAGCAACCTATGGGCGCGTCAGCCGCTATGGTCTGGCGCCGCTCAGCTGGTCCCTTGATCACTGCGGGCCCATGACGCGAGTGGTGGAAGACCTCGCCCACATGCTCAATGCCATTGCCGGACATGATCCCAAAGATCCGACATCGAGCGATGCGCCAACTGTGGACTATAGCAGCGCGCTGCGCCAAGATGTCAAAGGCCTAATCATTGGTGTGCCGCGGGATTACATCGAGGAATGCGCGCCGCGTACAGAAGCGATCGTCCTGAAGCGGGTGGAAGAGGCAATCGGACAGTTAAAGTCCCTGGGCGCGCGCATCGAAGAGGTGAAAGTTCCTACGTTGAAATTGGCGACTATCGCCAATGCCGTCATTTACTATAACGAATTCTGGGCGGCGCATAAGAACGCCGCGGCTGAGGTCCTCAAGAGCGGCGCGCCGCAGCGGCGCGCGCGCATCTATCTCGGTTTGCTCACCGGATCGGCGGACTACATCCAGGCGCAGCGTCTCCGCAGCCGGTGTCGCGCCGAGCTGGCCGAAGTTTTCGGCGCTGTCGATTGTCTCGCCTTGCCGAATCAAGCCGGTCCGGCGCCGCGGGTCAAGGATGTGGGACCGATCGATACCCTCTTCAAGCATGTGGTGCCGGAGTATCACGGCCCATTTAATCTAACTGGATTGCCGACATTGTCCGTGCCGTGCGGATTCTCGGAGAACAATTTGCCGATCGCGCTGCAACTCGTGGGTAAGCCCTTCGATGAAGTAACCGTGCTGCGCGCCGGTTACACCTATCAGCAGCACATGAAGTGGTACGAGCGAAGACCTGCGATTTAGGATTCCGGCGAAAGAAAGGGAGACAAATCCATGGACATCCGACGCATCAATCCCCGCGAGTGGAATTGCAACGCCGCCGTGTTCGGCGATTTGGTGTTTCTCTCGGGCATGGTTGCCGATGACAAGTCGCAAGACATGAAAGGGCAAACCGCTCAGGTGCTGAAAAAAATCGACGCGGTGCTGGCCCAGGCGGGCACCAATAAGTCGCGCATCCTGAGCGCGACCGTATACATGGCCGACGCTTCCCTCAAAGACGCCATGAACGAGTCCTGGATGGCCTGGGTCGATAGATCGAATCTGCCGACGCGCACGGCGGTGGGCGCCGTGCTTACGCCCGGCACGATGGTTGAGATTACCGTCTGCGCCGCGAAGTAGCTCAGCGGCAACCCTGTTCGGCCGCCCGAACTTCGTCGTATTTCCGGCGGGCCTGCTGAAAGACCCTCCGTTCACGCTGACATGATCCCGCCGGGCGTGATATGTTAAGCAAATGGCAATGACTACGGTCAAAGCGTTCGACGCCCTACTGTTCGGCGCACCTGAACGCTCGTTTCTTTCGGTCAGCGAGCTGAACGAGATCGTCAAAGAAACCCTGGAATCGCAGCTCGCCGCCGTCTGGGTGGCGGGCGAAATTTCTAACTTGCGCATCCCGCCATCGGGTCACTTTTATTTTACGCTCAAAGATGAAAAGAGCCAGGTGGCGGCGGTGATGTTTCGGCGCCAGGGGTTTGGCCTGCGCTTCGCGCCGGAAAACGGCATGGCAGTGCTCTGTTTCGGGCGCGTCGGTCTCTATCCCGTGCGCGGCGATCTTCAGCTCTATGTCGAAAGCATGGAGCCACGGGGGCAGGGCGCGCTTTATCTAGCCTTTGAGCAGCTCAAGAAAAGACTTGCCGCCGAAGGGCTCTTTGCCGAGGAAAGAAAGCGACCGTTGCCGTTTTTACCCGCGTCGATCGGCATCGTGACATCCGACAAAGGGGCCGCACTCTACGATATGCTGCGCGTTATCGGCGACCGCTACCCCGACCGGCGCATCGTGATTCGCCCGGTCAAAGTGCAGGGCGAAGGCGCAGCCAAGGAGATCGCCGACGGCATCGACGATTTAAACAGCTTTGGCGCCGTCGATGTTATGATCGTCGGACGCGGCGGCGGCTCACTGGAAGATCTTTGGGCTTTCAACGAAGAAGACGTCGCGCGGGCGATCTTCGCCTCGACAGCGCCAGTGATTGCCGCGGTTGGCCACGAGATTGATTTCACCATAGCCGACTTTGTCGCCGACCGGCGCGCGCCTACGCCGACGGCGGCGGCGGAAATGGTGGTGCCGAAAAAGATCGATTTATTGGAGCATCTGGCGAGTACGGATGAGGCGCTACGGCGCGGCATGGCGCGAAAGATCGAAAGCGCGCGCGACGACTGGCGCGACATGGTAAATCGCCTGAGCGATCCGGGGCGCAATCTGCGGGAGCACCAGCAGCGCCTGGACGAACTTTCCATCGACCTTGTGCGCCGCTTTCACGACCGGCTGCGCCAGTGGCGAGACGAGCTGGGGCGCGTCTCAGGCCGCCTAGAAGCGCTTAGCCCGCTAGCGGTTCTGCAGCGTGGTTATAGCATTGCGCACAAGCTGCCGGAGGAGCGGATCGTCAAAGATGTCGTAACTCTCACTGCCGGCGACCGGCTGCGGATTACCTTCGCCGCGGGAAAGGCCATCTGCCGGGTGGAGGATACGGAGTGAGATGACTCTGCAAATCTTATCGGCAGTGCTTCTCGTCTGGACCCTGGGGGGCCAGGCCCAGGCGGCGTCGCCCACTAAGATCAGCCAGCCAAAACCGCTGGAAATTTTGCAGGGGGAAATCGCCGAATTGCGCATCGCGGCAAAGCGCAGTAGCGCCATCGAAGCATGGATGGGCAAAGAGCCGATTCATTTTTTCCCGGCAGAGGACGGCAAGTACACCGCGCTAATCGGCGCGGACGTCGAGGCAAAACCCGGTCTGGTCAAGGTGCTAGTCCGTGCCGTCACGGCCGAGGGAATCGCCAGCGAGAGGCGGATCGAGGTTCGGATCAAAGCCAAAGCCTTCAAAAAGGAATCGTTCAACGTCGCTCCGGATTTTGACCAGATGACACCGGAAGCGCTTGCGGAGATTAGCCGTGAACGGGCAGCCTTCGCGCGCGTCTACGCAACCGCATCGGCTGATCGTTTCTGGGACATGCCCTTTGTTCGGCCCGTCCCACAAGCAGCCTCGGCGTCGTCCTTTGGCTTTCGCAGGATTATCAACGGAGTTCCGCGGGCGCCTCATAGCGGCACGGACTTGTCGGCGCCCGCCGGCACAGAAGTCATCGCGACCAATCATGGCCGGGTCGTTCTCGTTGGGAATTTCTTTTTTGCCGGCGGCAGCGTTGTTCTGGATCATGGGGGCGGGCTGTACACGATGTATTTCCATCTCTCTGACTTCAAAGTCGAAGAGGGCGCCATGGTGCGCAAAGGCGAAGTGATCGCGCTTTCGGGAATGACGGGCCGGGTAACCGGCCCCCATCTCCACTGGGGCGCGCGCGCCAGCGGCGCCCGCGTGGACCCGTTGCAGTTGATCGAAAAACTCGGCGCCAACAGCAAAGCGGCGGCGAACCCGGCCACGGGCAAATTGGAGAAGTAACATGGCGAAGAAAGATCAGCACAACAAAAACTTCGAGGTTGCGCTCGAAGAGCTCGAAGACGTGGTGGAGCAGTTGGAAACGGGCGAGCTGCCGCTGGAAGAGTCGCTGGCGGCCTTCGAGAAGGGCGTGGGATTAGTGAACTATTGCAACCAGAAACTCATCGAAGTGGAAAAGAAAGTCGAGATGTTGGTCAAAGATAAGGAAGGCAAGCTTCAGCTCAAGGCGCTGGAACTGGCGAAAACCGCGGACTCGGATGAAGACGACGCTTGATGGCGATCGTCAATTTTCGCGAAATCAATGTCTTTTAAGGATTGTTGTTGAGGCCTGAGGTTTCTTCCCGCGGCGATAGGTTCGATAACGCCGCCACATCTTGTTCCAGTTTTTTGACTAAAGTCTGTCTGGAAACGAAATCACCGGCGCTGCGCGGATCACCGAAACTCACGTGGGCGGTCCATTTTGCGCCCACGGTGTAGCGAATGCCCACCGGAACCAGGGGAATACTTGCCCCTAGCCGTTTCTCCGCCGCGGCGGCGATCGTGGCAAAACCGGACTTGAACGGTAACATCTCATGGGCGTGGACTTTCGGCGTGTAGTGAGGGTCGATGTTCGGATAACCTTCCGGAAAAATCACCAGGAGTCGCCCCTCGCGCAGCAAGCCTATGGAGTCGTGGATGGCCCTGCGCTGATAGCGGCTGAGGTCCGCCGCCGTAAACACACTACGGCTCTGCAGATCCGTGCTCTGCGCTCCTCTCTCCAGAGCATCCGCGCGCAGCACCGCCGGCCAGCGCGCTGCGCGGATTAGCGCTTCCATGAAAAATCGCGTGCAAGGATCGGTGGCCCAGTCGATAGTGACGAAGATATGGATCCGGCGCGCGATCGCCCAATGGAGCGCGACCCCGTCAAAAAGATGGTGGTAATGGCGCGCAACCAAGATGGCGGGTCCGCGCGCCGGCACATGGTGAAGCCCGGCGACTTCCATCTTGAGACGCCCGCGGGCGAAGCCCTGGGCGACCAAACGCATCACCTGATGCATGATTTTGTCTTTGGCATCTTCACAAGGCATCAGGGATGGGCGGTGTTAGCTAATCGGGCGTTCCGCCGGCGGGCAATTATCAATCGGTTCGAAAGTGCCGCCGTTGCGCCGCAGATAAATTTTTCCGCGCCACACATGCCGGCGCGCAAGCGCGCTGGCAAACAGTTTCACCGCCGCCGGCAAATCGAGCAACGGCGAGAGCCAGTAGCTCCACGGCCTCGGTTTATAGGCGCGAGCTGTGCCGGCCAAGAGCCCAAGCCTGAGCAACGAGAGCGCGCCGGTGGCGAAAGCGAGGAACGAAAAGCGATCGCTGATGGCGCAAAGCAAAAACACGGGCAAGGGCAGGGCTTGAAACAACAGCACTTTGACTAACCCCAGCCATTCATGCCAGCCGAAGTATTGATCCCGCATCGGCAAAGAGCGCGGCCAATTGCGCCAGGTTTCGCGCCAATCGTCATACATGCGCACTTCCATGAGGCCCTGGCCTTCGTAGAATCCAATCGCTTCGCCGCACTCCGCAAGCCGGCGCACAATCGTGATGTCTTCGCATAGAGAAGATCGCGCGGCAAGAAACGCGCCGCTTCTTAACAGAGTCTCGCGGCGGCTGATGAAACATTGGCCGTTGGCTAGGGCCTTGTGGATTTGCTTGGTCGCTTTCCCTGGGATGCCGAAGCGATAAATCAGAGTAGTCAGTAACGGGGGGTGGATAAGGGCTTCCGCGGCGCCCGAAAGCCGCTGCGTGGTCGCCAGGGAAAACGTTTCGACGCCTGTACGCGCGGCGTGAGCGAGGAGCGAGCGCATGAGCTGCGGCGATGCCCGCACGTCGGCGTCGACGCAGAGAATCCATCTCGAATTTTCGGCGGACGCTTGGAGGCCGACGTGGAGTCCCCACGACTTTCCTGTCCAGCCCGGCTCCATAGGGCTCGCGTCGATCAGGCGCACCCGCTCGTCGCGGTCTTGATAGCGCTTGACGATCTCCTGGGTACCGTCCGTAGAACCGCCATCAACCACTAATATCTCGGCCGCTTCTTGCGGTTGCGCGACGAGGCTATCGAGGCAAGCCGATATGCGCGGCGATTCGTTCAGCACCGGTAGGATGATTGTCGCGCGGTCAGGCCGAGGCGTATCTGAAACTTGGACGCGCGCGCCCACAGGGAGGTTCAACAAGCGCGCGATCGCGCGCAGGGGATGGGAGTGCTGAAACGCTGCCGTAATCACGGGCGGCTCTTTAGCGCGCGATATCCTCGGCTTTGTTTCCATCCTGCGACTTCTTCACGGTTTCGCAACTGCTGCCCGGGGGCAGCGGCGTGATGGAAAATCGGCTTTCCTTCGGATCGGGGACGACTTCCGGGGATTGGTTTAGAAAGCTCGGCCAGGCGCCGAGGACCCGCTGTTCAAAAATCTTGTACTCGATGGTGCCGTCGATGTTGCCAAGCTGGGTCATTCGGCCGTTAAGGATCGAGTGACCCATTTGAACCACATACAGATCGCCGTCAGGCAATAGCGGCACCGAAAGTTTCAACGTCGCACCGGGGTGGCCGTCCCCGTCCGAATCGTACACGACTGGATCATCGATCTTAGTTGGCACTTTGCTGCCGTCGGCTCCGCCTTTGTAGCCGATCCGCTCCAGTCCCAAATCAGCGCGGTAGCGCCAGCCTTGCGCATCCTTTTCCAACTGAATTGGATAAGTGTGTTTACTGAGGGCGGCAATAAATTTTTCCGGAAAAACCATCTTGATCATTGCCGAATCTTCTACGACGCGAAAGTCGCAGACTTTGTGGCTTTGCACGAGCCCGCCGCCGTTGCGTCGAATCTCAACCAGCGACAGTGATCTGGAAGCCGATTTTGTACTGCCAAAAAAAGGCACGCGAGTCATCGACGCCATGATCATTTCCAAGCGGTATGTGCCGGGTAAGAGGCTGTAGGCGTCCTGGGCTCCCGACTCGCCCGCCAATGACAACAAACAAGCGCACAAAAGCAGTAAAGACAACGACCTAACCCATCGACTTTTTCTTAACGGCGAATTGCTGGTGTTCTGTCTTTGCACTAACGACAAACTCCTATAGTGGCTATATCAGGCGAACTTCACCGTGATTTTGGTATAACAATCGACTTGGCACGCGGCAGGGACCCAAAGCGCATGGTGTCTCATAACAGATTTCTTTTAAGTCTTCCATTCCGCTGCACGGGAAGACCGCGCCCGAGGCGGGCTTCGAACCCGCTCTAGCTGGGCGGCGGTTCACCGGACGCGACGCGCATAAACTGCCCGAGCCCGCGCCCGTTGGGACTCACCACGCCGATTCCGGTAAACGCTACCCGACTTTGCACGCGCTTGTTTGTCATTTTTTTGGGGCTTGAAATCATCTGACTGAGGTGTTTAATATTCATAACAATTAAAATAAAAGTCAAAAATAGTTAACATAACTTAGATTGCCGTGGCGTAGGCGGCCTGTTGAACCCGCGAGGTGCGTAAGTTGTTCTCACAAGAATACAAAGTATAGGCTGGACATTTTCCAACGTCGCATGAATGGTCAGCATAGTATACTGCTCACGGGTGCCACGGGGTATGTTGGCGGCAGATTGCTGCGCGCGCTCGAAGCAACCGGTGGTAGCGTGAGAGCTCTGATCCGCGATCCGGCCCGGCTAAAAAACCGGGTCGCCGCCACGACCGAAATCACTCGTGGAGATTGTTTGGACGCAGCATCTCTTGGCCCTGCCATGTTGGGGGTTCACACGGCTTATTATCTCGTCCATTCGATGGGCAACGCGGAGTCGTTCGAAGAGCAGGACAGAACTGCGGCGCAAAATTTCGCCGAGGCCGCCGAAGTCGCGGGGGTAAAGCGAATTATTTACCTAGGGGGGCTGGGCACAGGCTCGCTTTCACCGCATCTCAGGAGCAGACAAGAAGTAGGTGAAATCCTGCGTGGCTCAAAGATCTTGGTGATCGAGTTTCGCGCGTCGATTGTGATCGGCTCGGGAAGCCTTTCTTTCGAGATAATTCGGGCCCTGGTCGAACGCCTGCCGGTCATGGTATGTCCTCGTTGGGTTTCCGTGGCTGCTCAGCCGATTGGGATAGAGGATCTAATCAGCTACCTCATAAGCGCTCTTGACCTCCCTGCTCAGTGGAGCTGCATCATCGAAGTCGGTGGTCCGGACCAGGTCTCGTATCGGGACATCATGAATGAATACGCCCGACAACGAGGTTTGCGCCGGCTTATGATTTCGATTCCTGTGTTGACGCCGAGGCTTTCTAGTCTATGGCTTGGGCTGGTCACCCCGGTGTATGCACGTGTAGGCCGTAAACTCATCGACAGCATCCGCAACAAAACCGTAGTGAATGATCCGTCGGCGTTGACTTTATTTTCCGTGAAGCCCATGGGCTTGGGCGAGATGATTCACCGAGCCATTCAAAATGAAGACAGCGAATTCGCCATGACTCGTTGGTCGGATGCTCTATCGTCCTCAGGTCTGGATCAGTCGTGGGGTGGAATACGTTTCGGCAATCGTATAGTCGACTCAAGAGAAGCGGCGATCGAAGCGTCGCCACAGGCGGCCTTCCGGCCAATTCGCCGCATCGGCGGCAGAAACGGTTGGTATTACGCTGACTGGTTGTGGGTGTTTCGCGGCTTTCTCGATCTTATGCTTGGCGGCGTCGGTTTGCGTCGGGGGAGGCGCGATCCGGACGCGCTCGGGGTTGGGGATGCCGTGGATTTTTGGCGAGTAGAAGACATCGAACCGGATCGTCTGCTTCGGTTGCGCGCCGAAATGAAGCTTCCAGGTCGCGCATGGCTGGAATTCGAAGTTTTGCCCCGAGGATCTAAGGCCATGGTTCGCCAGACCGCAATCTTCGATCCGCTTGGTTTGGCAGGTCTGGCGTACTGGTACATTTTATATCCGATGCACAACCTGATCTTTGGCGGGATGTTGCGGCGCATTAAACAAGCAGCCGAGAGTTACGAACGTGATCGGGCGCAATTTTTGGATTTTTCTAGCTAAGCTAGCGGTCAACCCAGAAGGCTCTCTTCATGTCATCGATCGATACCATCGCAAACAATCCCTATGTTACGGCGCGAACGAAGAAAAGTCTCAACGTCGATGGAACTTGCGTCGTTTATTGGATGCAACGTTCGCAACGCGCCACCGACAATCGCGCACTGAATATTGCGGTTGCGGCAGCAAACGCGCTGAGCAAGCCGGTCGTGGTGTTTTTTGGCCTGCGGCGAAATGCCCACCATGCCAATTACCGGCATTACCATTTCATGGTGCAAGGGCTAGCCGACGTCGCCGAAGGCCTGCAAAAGCGCGGCATTGGCTTTGTTTTGCGCCGGCATCCCGAGCACGACATTGTGCGTTTCTGCGCTCAAGTGAGACCCTGTCTCGTCATCAGCGACGAAGACCCTCTGCGCCGCGCCGAACGGGGCAGGATACGCGCGGCGCGAGAATTGGCGGCGTCGTTCTGGACTGTTGACTCGGACGTGATCGTCCCCTCGCGGCTGCTCGGCAAAGAGCACTATGCGGCGCGCACTATTCGGCCAAAGATACACAAGGAACTGCCGCGCTTTCTCACGCGAGTTCCCGAGGTTCGCGTAAAGGTGCGGTGGCAAACTGCGCTTCGGCTGCAATCGCTCAATCCCGAAACCAAATTGCTTGATGAACTGCCAATGGAAAGCGCGGTTGGACCCGCCAATAGCTTTACTGGAGGATCTGAGGCGGCGCGCTCTATCCTGGAACGATTTCTTACAGATCGCTTGAACGGTTACTCAAAGAATCGGAATCATCCGGAAGTCGATGGCACTAGCCAGCTATCGCCGTACCTTCATTTCGGCCATATTGGACCCCATACAGTCGCAACGGCTGTGCAACAGACCGACGCGCCGGCGGAAGATCGAAAGGCATTCCTCGAAGAATTCATCGTGCGAAGAGAGCTGGCCGTTAACTTCGTGCGCTATAATCCAAAATACGACTGTTATGATTCCGGCGAACCCTGGGCGGATCAGACTCTGCGCCTCCATGCGAAGGATTCGCGTCTGTACCTTTACGCGGAGGAACAGTTAGAAAATGCGGAGACGCACGATCCTCTTTGGAACGCTGCCCAGAAACAGATGGCGCTCACCGGCTGGATGCATGGTTATCTGCGCATGTATTGGGCGAAAAAGATTCTCGAGTGGAGACGGTCCCCGGCGGAAGCCCACGAGATCGCCGTACGATTAAACGACCGCTATGAGCTCGATGGCCGTGATCCCAACGGATATGCGGGTATCGCCTGGGCGATTGTTGGAAAACACGACCGCGCCTGGGGTCCGGAGCGACCCGTGTATGGAAAGATCCGTTATATGTCCTATGCAAGCACCTCACGTAAATTTAACAGTAAAGCTTACATCCAACGAATCGCCGCGTTGGAAAGGGGCTAGTGTTGGGATGGCTGCGGGTGGGTTAGATTCTCAGCTGTTAACTTGTTCGGGTTAAATAGTACCTCAAGGACATGATGGCGATACTTGAACACGCGATCCAGGTCCGGCGCGACGAAAAATTTCTGCACGAATTTGCCGCCGGGAACGGCATATTCGACTTTGTCTTCCACGAATGTGCCGCCTTGATGCTCTTCGAAGGTGTGCTCGTGAATCCAAAGGGAGTATGGACCTCGGGTCTGGCGATCGATAAATCGTCTCGGTGACTCCCACTCAGCGATCTCGCTCTGCCAACGTACCGGAAGACCGCGTATACGCAACCGGTAATCAAGCACCATACCTCGCTGCATGGGCGTCGACGGCGGAGTCAAAATCTGGAAGTGGAGCCAGGGTGGCGTAATGCGGTCCAAATTGTGCGGATTGCAGAAGAACTCAAAGACTCTATCCCGACGCTCCGGTAGCCAGAGTTTTGTTTGGATGTGATAAGTTTTCATGCAAGTTCTCTTTGATTTGCGGGGTGTGTGGTCAAACGTGGTTACGCAGCATTAATTCCTTCGGGCTCGGATCGAGATAGACTTGGTTCAGCAGATAACTTACGGTGTACTTCGTCACATAGTGGCGGATTAGAGTCACCGGTACTACAAGCGGAACCAGCTGATGGCGAAAATCGCGGATCAGTTCTAGCAGTTCTTTCCGCTCTTCGGAGCTTAGCTCCCTGGTGAAGTAGCCCATCATATGATCCAGGACGTTCGCATGTTTCTTCGCAGTGGCATGGATCGCTAGACCGTCCATAAAAATCCGGCCGTACTCATCGTAAGCATGGCTGAGGGGTTTTTGTTTTGCTGCGGCGACGATCCGGCCGAGATGTCGATAATGGCCATCGCTGTGAGCGAGCAATAGAAATTTATGCCTCGTGTGAAAATCGACCAAGGCGCGAATGGACTTTGGCGCTGACGTCGCATCTTGCCAGCGGCGATAGGCGAAGACGCGCTCGATGAAGTTTTCTCGAAGCGAAAGATCATTCAATCGGCCTTCTTCTTCAACGGGCATTAGCGGCAATCTTTCCGTCACCCTGGCGGCAAATAAGCCGCGGCCTTTCCGCACCGGTATGTTGTTCGAATCGTAGACGCGCACCCGCTCGAGGCCACAGCTGGGCGAATCTTTCTTGAACACATAGCCGGACACGTCGAGTTCGGTGAGTTCACGGGCTCTCTTGGTTGCGAGTCGATTCATTGCAAAGGTCCAATCTTTCCCAGACTTCTCAGCGATCAGTTCAGGATTCATCGGCGAGCCAATGAGCCGAACCGTTTCTCGCGGGATTCCCATGCCCACTTCGAGCTCCGGACAAACAGGCACCCATTCAACATGGCGGCCAAAGATCTCGGTGAGAAAGTGATCGCGCTTGTGGCCGCCATCGTAGCGCACTCTCTGCCCCAGGAGACAAGCGCTAACACCCAATTTGGGTCTTTTGGTTTCTGAAGGTATCATGGGAGGTGTACTATTGATGACATACTTAAAGTTTTTGTCAACTATACTTGACTTACAGGGTCAGCGGTGTTAAATCCTCCGACAAAGAGGATCGTAGCATGAACGTGGTTATTACCGGAGCATCTGGTTTTATCGGTTCCAACCTCGCGGAACATTTGTTGAAACAGTTCCACACGGTCAAGCTTTTAAGCAGAAATCCTCCTGTAGGGCAGAACGCGTCAAAGAAAGAATGGTTTGCTTGGAAACCTGGAGTTGGCGGCGCGTGGGAGCAGGCCATTGATGGCGCGGATGGGCTCATCAATCTCGCGGGAGAGCCGATTGCGGGCAAGCGGTGGAGCGAAGCGCAAAAAGAGGAACTAAGGGCGAGTCGAATCAACGCGACAAGGTCGCTGGTCAGCGCCATCGCAAAAGCAAATGCAAAACCAAAATTTCTCATCAGTTCTTCGGCCGTCGGTTACTATGGGCCGCATGGCGATGAAATTTTGACGGAGGAGTCCGGTCCGGGAAGCGACTTTCTATCCCGGCTGTGTGTTGAGTGGGAGGAAGAGGCGCGCAAGGCCGAAACGTACGGTGTACGAGTTGCATTAATTAGAACTGGAATAGTGTTAGGCAAGGGCAGCGGCGCGTTGGCGAAGATGGTTCCGCCGTTCAAAATTTTCATGGGCGGGCCGTTGGGCTCCGGCAAACAGTGGATGCCTTGGATCCATATTGACGATCAGATCGGGCTGTTGAGTTTCTTGATGGAAAGGGACAACGCGCGTGGTGCGTTCAACGGAACAGCACCTGAGCCGGTGACCATGGAAGAGTTTTCCAAAGCGTTGGGGAAGGTTCTCAAGCGCCCCTCATGGGCTGGCGTGCCGGAATCGGTGCTGTCCCTGCTACTAGGCGAAATGGCCGATATGCTCCTGACCGGGCAGCGGGCGTTGCCGCAGGCAGCGCTGAAATTGGGTTACCAGTTCAAATATCGCACAGTCCGCGAAGCTCTCGAGTCGCTTCGGCTTTGAGTCGACCAGCGGAAAACGGAAACCAGTTGATTGATTCTCGTGGCGCGAAAAAGAAGCAACATTAATCCGGACCAAGTCAGAGAGAGCTACTTGCAAGCCCTTTTGGCAGGCGATTTTGACGCCGCGTCTGGCGCGGTCGCAAAGCTCTTTTCCGCCGGGGTTAATCTTTTAGAGATTTATCTAAAGGTGTTGGCGCCTGCGATGGTTAAGATCGGCGATTTGTGGTGCGAATCTAAAATCAACGTCGCTCAGGAGCATTTAGCTACCCAGATCACGTTCGCGCAAATGGAAAAACTGAAACTCATGCACGCCATTTCGCGGCCGGCGCGATACCGTGTTATGGTATCGTGCGTCGAAGGGGAGCTTCATTCTCTAGGTGCAAGAATGGCGGCGGACCTTTTTCAATTGGAAGGCTGGTCGGTGGATTTTTTAGGACCAGACGTGCCATCGCGCGCTCTCATCGACATCGTCAATGCGCGGCGGCCGGATCTGTTGGGCTTATCGGTGACACTCGGGACTAATTTACGAAGCCTCACGGTATTACTCAAAGGCCTGATGACGATTGCGGACCGACCTAAATTGATAGTCGGCGGTTACGTTGCGGAAAGCGGCGGGTCGTGGAAGAGCCAGTTTGAGGGACTGGAAATCGCGGCGAGCGTCGCCGAGGGACTGAAGCTGGCGCGGAAACTTTTCAAGCCAAGTCGATCCTTGGTGTTCTTGAATGAATACCTGAAGGATCTTGGCCAGCGAATTCGCGGCTTGCGCCTGGAGATGGGTTGGACGCAAGAACAACTGGCCAGCGCTACTAAGTTGACGCGCGCCTATTTGGTTTCCGTGGAGGGTGGCAAGCAGAACGTCAGTATGAATGTTGTTGTTCGCATCGCCAACGCGCTGAACGTATCTCCGGACCAATTATTACGCCGTGATGAATCGGGTGGGGACTCAAGAACCCGGGTGCTTCTTGAGAGAAATTGAGTTCGTCGGGAGGGGCATCGTGCTGTCGCCAACAAAAAAAGTCACCGTAAACGTGCCGATTCGGAATAAGATCAAAGTTAAATCCGCTAGCCTCGGCAGTGATGTACTTCAGCTGGACAGGCGGTTGCAAGACTTGCTGGGTTTAGATGACCCCGGCCAAGTCGAGGACATCTTGCAAAAAGCCTTACTCAATCCAATCCGTGAACTGACCTCGAGCCCGGGCAAGCGGGTGCGCGGAAAGCTGGTTGCGTTGGCTTATCGATTGCTCAGCAACGGCGCGCAGCAAACCGCTGTTTCCGCTAGAAGATTGAGAATCGGGTCGGAAGTGCTCGAACTTATTCATGCCGGCTCTTTGATTGTGGATGATATCGAAGACGGTAGTCGAATGCGTCGCGGAATGCCGGCGCTGCACGTGCGCCATGGACTCCCAATCGCTCTCAACGCCGGCAACTGGCTTTATTTTTGGCCGTTTCAATTGGTGAAAGATTTGGAACTGGCCGGCGATACGACTCTCCGCGCTTATCAGTACTATAACCAAACTCTGCTCAGGGCCCATTTCGGACAGGCACTGGATCTGGGGACTGGCGTTGATACGCTTGCCCAAGATCGAGTTGCGGAAGTGTGTTTGGTTGCGCTTGCGCTTAAAACCGGCGCACTCATGGGATTTGCCATGGTTATGGGTGGGTTGATCGCCGGCGCGGACGAATCAATGACTGCGCTGCTGAACGATTTTGGCCGCGATCTCGGGGTGGCGCTGCAAATGTTTGACGACATCGGAAATGTCTCCGGAGCGCGCGAGCCGTCAAAGCAGTACGAAGATTTCACGCTGTGTCGCCCTTCCTGGGCGTGGGCCTGGGCGGCAATAAACAGTTCGCCCGCGGAGTATGCGCGGTTTGTCGACGCCGTAGGCAAGTTGCCAGACGCGGATGCGCTTGAGGAATGGATTACGAAGCATGAACTGGTCAAAAAGGGTCGAGCGAGCGCATATCATCACTTGGGATTGACTTTTGCCGGACTGAAAAAGGGGCTCGAAACGCAGCGGGTCCGATGGTCGAAGCGCGCGTTTGAGGATTTGCAGGCCATGGGAGAGGAGATCGCTGTCGCTTATGAATAGAGTGTCCGTCGCCGTCATCGGCAGCGGTTTCGGCGGTCTTGCCGCGGCGATTCGCCTTCAAGCCGGGGGCTGCCGGACCGTAATTTATGAGAAGCGCGATTTGCCTGGCGGGCGGGCCTACGTTTATCGAGACGCGGGCTTCACATTCGATGCTGGCCCGACGGTGATTACCGCGCCGGATTGCCTGCGCGAACTATTCCAATTAGCCGGAAAACGCATGGATGATTACATAGAGCTCTTGCCGGTCAGCCCATTTTACCGTCTTTTTTGGGAAGACGGTTATCGCTTCGACTACTCGGATGATTTGCATGCCGTGGAGCAACAAATCGCTCGCAAGTCGCCCAAGGACGTTAAGAGCTACAAACGGTTCTTGCGCTACTCGGAAAAAGTCTTTCACGAAGGCTACGAAAGGCTGGCCCATGTTCCGTTTGAAAATATTCTTAGTATGATTGCGGTGGCGCCGCAATTGATTCGGCTCAAAGCCTACCGTTCCGTCTACGGCGTGGTCGCCAAATTTATTCGTGATCCTCATCTGCGACAAATCTTCAGCTTTCATTCGTTGCTCGTTGGCGGAAACCCGTTCACCACAACGTCGATTTACACTCTCATCCATTGCCTGGAGAGAAAATGGGGTGTGTTTTTCCCAAAGGGCGGTACCGGCGCTTTGGTCCAGGCATTGGCGAAGCTATTTCGGGAACTGGGTGGCGAGATCCGCCTCAATGCCGAGGTTCGAGAAATCACCTGCCAGGGTAGCGCCGTTACGGGACTAACGACCGATGGCGCGGGGAAAGAAAAATATGATCTGGTAATAAGCAATGCCGACGTGGTTCATACCTACGACGCTTTGCTCAGGCACCAACCGCGCGCGCGAGGGATGCGCGCAAAGCTCGGGCGCTCCTCCTACAGCATGTCGTTGTTTCTGATTTACTTCGGCACGCGCAGAAAATATCCAAATCTGCTTCATCATAACGTGATCTTCGGTCCGCGCTACCGCGAACTCTTGAGCGATATCTTCGAGCGCGGCAGGTTGGCGGAAGATTTTTCCCTTTATCTCCACGCGCCAACGCGCACCGATCCCTCGCTGGCCCCGCCTGGTTGTGACGCATTTTACGTTCTCTCGCCCGTACCGCACCTGGGAAAACTTGCCATCGATTGGCAGCGAGAAGGTCCGCGCTATGCAGACACGATACTGGGCTATTTGGAAAAGCGTTATATGCCTGGCCTGCGCGAGGCGATTGTCTCACGACGCATATTCACGCCTCAGGATTTCAAATCCGAACTTAACTCACATCTGGGCTCGGCCTTTTCCCTGGAACCCAGGCTCACACAAAGCGCCTATTTCCGAGTGCATAACCGAGATCGGCGGCTGCAAAGACTTTACTTTGTCGGAGCGGGGACGCATCCTGGCGCGGGGATACCGGGAGTTGTAAATTCCGCGAAAGCGACGGTGGGGCTGATCAGGAACGATCTAAAGAGTCTTTTTTCCGAAAACGCCGGAGAGGTAAGAGGTGTCTCCTATGCGTGACGCGATGCCCGTGGCGGTGAAAGCCGCCCTGAACGAGTGCCGTTGGATGATCGCGAAAGGCTCAAAGAGCTTTTCGCTCGCGGCGAAATTATTCGCGCCGGAAACCCGGGATGCGGCTTTTTTTCTTTATGGCTGGTGCCGCTATTGCGATGATCAGATAGATGAAGCTGGCAAGTCCACCGACACGACCGAGCTGGATCAGCGGTTAAAAACGCTGAGGGACAGGACCGCCTCGGCCTTTTCCCTCGAAGCGCAGCACGAACCCGTATTCGTGGCTTTGCAATATATCGCACACCGTTACGGCATCCCCTCCCACTATGCCCTTGAGCTCATCGAGGGTATGGCCATGGACGTTCGCTCCACACGATACGCCACTCTTAAGGAACTCTTGCTTTACTGCTATCGCGTTGCCGGCACGGTCGGTTTGATGATGTCGCATGTAATGGGGTTGCGGGATGAGCATGCTTTGAAACATGCCGCCGATCTTGGCATCGGCATGCAGCTCACGAACATCGCCCGCGATATCACGGAGGATGCCGCGATGGGCAGAATATACTTGCCGCTTCAATGGTTGCGGGAGGCGGGCATCGCACCGGATGATATTTCCGCCGCCGCGCATCGCGAGAAGCTGGCGATGTTGACTTCTCGTTTGTTACGGGAGGCGGAGGGTTACTACCGCTCGGGGGACGCAGGCCTATGGCATCTTTCATTTCGCTCGGCCTGCGCGGTGGCGGCGGCGCGCCATGTCTATTCGGAGATTGGCTATTTATTGCTGAAGCGCGGCGGGCGGGCGTGGGATCAACGGTCCTACGTGACCGGCGTCCGTAAGCTCTGGGTTGTGATGCGCGCTGTTTTAAGTCTAATCCGCTCGTTGCCTGCGCGCATCGCCCAGCCTTGGGCGCCGACGCCGTTGAGGGTAATTTGGAAATATTCCAACGTCCAATGATGTGCTGTGAAATGCTTTCGCCCAGAAAGTGAATCCGGGAGGAGGACATTCATGAGTCTTATACCGTGGGTTTTTCTATGTATTCAAGCCGGCATCGTTATCGCTAGTCTACTCGGCTACGGCGTCTTTACCTCTCGTCCCGATCTTCTCGCCCAAGTCGACCCACAAGCGAGGTTTTTTGTTTGGGCATTTCATGGTTTCGCCGTGGGCAATATGCTTTTCGGTGGGTTCGCAGTGGCAACGGACGCTTTACTTCGCAATAAGTTTCCCGCCCTGCTTGCGTTCATCGCCGTGTATGTGGTCAGCTTGGCCAGTGAACTACTGGGGACCGGGTACGGCGTTCCATTCGGTCCTTATTCTTACACAAATTTACTGGGGCCCAAGTGGTTCGATCTCGTTCCGCTTCTGATTCCCCTGAGTTGGTTCACCGTGAGCTGGGCCTGCTGGGTAATCGCGCGGCAGCGCACCTCGGGTGTCGCGGCAATTCTGCTTGGCACGTCTCTGCTCGTCGCTTGGGACTTGCTGCTCGACCCTGCCATGAGCAAGGTCACGAGCTATTGGGTGTGGGGCGAAACGGGCAGTTACTATGGCATGCCGTGGATCAATCTCTTCGGATGGGGCGTGACCGGTTTGGTGCTGTTTTTAATCTTAAACAAAGTGGCGCCGGAACCGCGAAGCACTCTACGCTTCGCTCTTTGGGTTTATTTGGTTAATTTTTCTCTGCCCCTGGGTTTTTGTATTTTGAACGGCTACTGGATGGCGGTGGTGGCGGGCGTCGGAACTGTATGGGCGGCATGGGCGCTTTTGGGTGGATGGCGCGCCAATGATTTTCTCGGTCGAAGTTCCGCGGGAAGTTTGCCGAGAGACAGCCGGCCGGCCTAGTTCACGCGGCGTTGCGACATTTGAAGATTTATGCGGGACAATGCTACATTATGCGTGGCACCGCATCTTCAAAATTACCCGTGGCGATCTTCGATCTCGATGAGTATTTCTCCGCGCGGCGGTCCGCAGTCGACCGGGCGTTGGAGTATTATCTCACAATCCCCTCCGGCTGTGCCCAGGTGCTTGGGCGGGCCATGCGCTATGGTCTGTTTCCGGGCGGAAAACGCATAAGGCCAATACTTACGCTTGCGGCGGGGGAAATTTTTGGCGCAAAGCATAAAACGCTGCTACCGTTTGCTTGCGCCATCGAAATGATCCATGCCTATTCCTTGATCCATGACGATTTGCCCGCGCTGGATGATGATGATTTGCGCCGCGGTGTTCCGACGGCGCATAAGGTGTTCGGCGAAGGCATAGCTCTCTTGGCCGGGGACGGGCTGCTCACCGAGGCGTTTCATTTAATCTCCGGACCGGCGACGCGATCTCTGGATCCGGAGCTGGTGTTGGAGTTGGTCCATGAGCTGGGGGGCGCCGCGGGCGTAAATGGATTGGTGGGTGGCCAAGCCGCCGATCTCGAAGCCGAAGACCTTAAGTTCGACCGCGCGATGGTCGAGTCGATGCACGGGCGCAAAACCGGTGCCTTAATTCTTGCGTCGCTAAAAATCGGCGCCCGCGCCGGCGGGGCCAAGCCGTCCGAGCTCAAGAGGATTTCCCGCTACGGCGCGGCTGTCGGGCTCGCGTTTCAGATCGCCGATGATATTTTAGACGGATCGGACGAGGCGGCGCGGGATGAGTCGGGGCGCAAAGAAGCAAAGAAGGCGACTTATTCCTCGGTGGCAGGCGTTCTGCAGGCTAGGGAACGGCTGAGCGAGCTTACGCGCCAGGCAATTGAAGCCCTGGCGCCATTCGGCGCCCGGGCGGAGCCGCTCCGCGCCATTGCCGATTATGTGGCAGGGAGAGCCTTGGGCGCTCGGGCAGATTCACAGATAAAGGAGATGCGTGGTTAAGATGGCACGCTTACTCGATGGCATCGATTACCCAAGGGACATTCGCAAGCTGACGCTGGAAGAGCTGCCACAACTGGCGGCAGAAATCCGCGAAGAGGTGATCTCCGTAGTGTCGGAGGTTGGTGGCCATTTTGCCTCGACTCTCGGCGCCGTTGAGTTGACGCTGGCGCTGCATTACGTGTTCGATACGCCGCAGGACCGCATCGTTTGGGATACCGGGCATCAAGCCTATGCCCATAAGCTCATTTGCGGGCGGCGCGAGCGGCTCGCGACAATCCGGCAGTTGGGCGGACTGAGCGGTTTTTTGAGCCGCGAGGAAAGCGAATACGACGTTTTCGGCGCGGGCCACGCGGGAACTTCGATATCCGCGGCGCTCGGCATGGTCGAAGCTAACAGATTACAGGGCTCGCTACGGCGAGTTGTCGCGGTGATCAGTGACGGGGGGCTGAGCGCCGGGCTTACATTCGAGGGACTGAATCAGGCCGGCCATCTGGACCGTGACTTGATCGTCGTATTAAACGACAACGAACATTTCATCGACCCGCGGGTGGGTGCCGTGTCGTCTTTTTTGAGTAAACAGTTCACCACCAATCTCGCCGTGCGCCTGCAAAAAAATATTTCTACCTGGCTCAAAAGCCTTCCCAAGGGCGAGAATCTCAAGCACGCGGCGCGCAAGCTCAGGGATGCATTTCTCGGTCTGGTCACGCCGGGATTTTTGTTTGAGAGTTTGGGTTTTCAATACGTTGGTCCGATCGACGGCCACAATGTTGCGGAAATGATTCAGACCCTGGAAAATGTCAAGAAGATCGAAGGCCCGACATTGGTCCATGTGCTAACAAAAAAAGGCAAAGGTTATGCGCCCGCCGAGGCGGATCCCGTCAAGTACCACAGCGTCGCCCCGTTCCACGTGCTCACGGGAAAACCCAAGAAGGGCAAAAGCCCGGTGCCGAGTTACACGGAAATCTTCGCCCAGGCGCTTTTGCGATCGGCGAAAGAGAATCCCAAGGTTGTTGCCATCACCGCCGCCATGGGCAGCGGCACGGGCATCGATAAGTTTGCCAAGGACTTTCCCGAGCGCTCATACGACGTCGGCATCGCCGAACAGCACGCCGTGACCTTCGCGGCGGGCATGGCGACGGAAGGGTTGATTCCGGTGGTGGCGATTTATTCGACTTTCTTGCAGCGCGGCTACGACGAAATTCTCCATGATGTCTGCGTGCAAAATCTGCACGTCGTCTTGGCGCTTGACCGCGGCGGCCTAGTTGGGGCCGATGGTCCGACCCATCACGGGGTGTTCGATTTTGCCTATATGCGTTCGATTCCCAATCTCGTGATCATGGCACCCAAAGACGAAAACGAGTTGCAGCACATGTTGCAAACCGCCATCGAACACAATGGGCCGATCTCGCTGCGTTATCCGCGCGGTGAAGGTTGGGGTGTGATTATGGACGGGCAAGCGCGCGCGCTGGAGATCGGCAAAGGAGAATTGCTGCGGCCCGGGAAAAACGTGGCGATAGTCGCCATCGGCCAAACCGTCCTGCCGGCGTTGGCAGCGGCCGAAGATCTGGCGCCCTTGGGCATCGATGCCGCAGTAATCAATGCTCGATTCGTAAAACCTCTCGACAGGGAACTGCTGCGAGGAGTATTCCACACGGTTTCCTGTGTCATCACGGTGGAAGACCATGCCATATCGGGCGGATTCGGCAGCGCGGTGCTGGAGTTTCTCGCCGAGGAAGGCATCACCAGCGTGCGCGTGCGCTGTCTGGGGGTGCCGGACCGATTCATTCCCCACGGCACGCAAGATGAACTTAGAAAGCTCTGTGGTTTTGACCGCGAAGGCATTACACAGGCGGCGCTTCAGATGATGCGTTTCGGCAGAAAGAGAACAAGGGAGGGATGGGAACGCGGGAGCGCATAGACAAACTATTGCTGACGCGAGGCCTGGTCACGAGCCGCGAAGCGGGACGGGCGCGGCTCTTGGCCGGTGAGGTGTTGGTCGATGGCCAGCCGGTTACGAAAGTGGGAAGTCTCGTTGATGCCGGCGCGGTGATACGATTTAAGTTTAGTCCCGCGCCCTATGCCAGCCGTGGCGGGGTCAAGCTGGCAAAAGCCCTTCAAGAATTTAAAATCGACGTCGGCGGCAAAATCGCCCTTGACGTCGGCGCTTCCACCGGCGGGTTTACCGATTGCTTGTTGCAGCATGGCGCTGCGCGGGTCTATGCGGTCGATGTGGGCTACGGCCAGCTGGATTGGAAGCTGAGAAACCATCCGCGCGTGGTTGTTTTCGAAAAGACCAATATTCGATTTCTCGACATCGGCTCGCTTCCGTCCCGCGTAAATCTTGCAACCATCGACGTCTCGTTTATCTCGCTTAAGCTGGTACTCCCAGCGGTGAAAATACTGCTTGAGCCGGGAGCTGAAGTGGTCGCGCTGATAAAACCTCAATTCGAAGTCGGTAAAGGAAAGGTCGGCAAAGGCGGCGTGGTGCGCTCGCCGGACGATCACCGGCGCGTCGTCGAAGAAATTGAACATGCCGCCGCCGGCCTCGATTTTCACAGGCATGGGGTCATCGAGTCGCCACTGTTGGGTGCCAAAGGCAACAAGGAATTTTTGATCCATTTGAGTCTGCCGGGAAAGTCTGACTGATCACGTTCGAGAGGCGATGCCGAGGTTTACCAAAATCGCTCACCGCGGAGCGTCCGGGTGGTTTCCTGAAAACACTCGCTTGGCGTTTCAAAAAGCCATCGAAGCACGCGCTGACATGATCGAACTGGATTGTCAGCTTAGCCGTGACGGTCACGTCGTAGTTTTTCATGACGAAACGCTCTCGCGCATCGCGAAAGCAGGCGGCACGGTTGGCCAACGGTCTTTGGATCAACTCAAAAAACTCGACATTGGCAGCTGGCGCAGAAAAAGTTTTTGCCGCGAGCGCATTCAAACCCTCGAAGAGGTCTTGGCGCTGATCAACGGCCAGGCCAGTTTCTGTATCGACATCAAGCAGTTTTCCGCCTCGTCCACCGGGATCGAGCTTAAACTGTTATTCACGATCAGCCATTTCGATTATCTGGACCGGGTAATTCTGTCGTCCTTCGATTACCACTGTTTGCGACGCGTGCGTGAGTTGGCGCCGGAGGCACGTATCGGCGTGATCTTCGGCAATGGCGTGCGCGAGGATCCAATCGCCGCGGCCATCGGCTTGGGAGCCCGGTCCATTCACGTGCAGAAGGAACTGGCGTCGCGCGACTTTCTCCATCGGGCCTGGGACGAAGGGTTCGACATTTATATTTGGACACTAAACGATCTCATCGAAATCGAGAAGTTTGCGTCTCTTGGAGTCCAGGGGATCATTTCCGATTTTCCCGAGCGGTTAAGAAAACTCTGACAGGCAGTATCACTGTCCGCGAAAGAATGACTGAACGATGTCAATCCAAGGGGTGTGGCTGCTGGGGCGAAGGCGATATACCGACTCAAGTTAAAGCCCCGATCCGCAGGGCTCGCACTCGATTGCTACCGCATGGGAATATTTCCGTTACTCAGGCTCAATTTCATGGTGTCGCGGGTCATTCAATGGCAGCCGCGATTCGTAAAACGCCTCGTTCTTCAATGTAATTACTTGACTTGATTCGGAATTCGGTTAAAATCAAACGTTGGCAACGGCCCGTGGTGATTGGGGGTGAGCTTATTTTATGACCGGAGTTCGAGTTCGCGAAAACGAGTCCATCGAAAGCGCCATTCGTCGTTTCAAAAAACTGTGCGAAAAGGCAGGCATTTTGGCGGAATTACGCAAGCGGGAACATTACGAAAAGCCGAGCGTCAAGAGAAAGAAAAAAGCGATCGCGGCGAAAAAGCGCGCGATGCGTCGAGTGCGCCATACTTTTTAATCGTAGGCATACGCCGGAAACAATGGAACTAAAAGCCGGACTCCAGGACGCCGCCAGAGCAGCGCTGAAAAGCGGCGATACGATAAGACTTTCGACTTTGCGACTGTTATTGGCGGCGGTTCATAACGAAGAAATCAAAGTGCGCAAGGAGCTTGGCTCGGAAGAAATTCAAAAGGTCATTTCAACTCTCAGCAAGCAGCGCAGCGAGGCCATCGAACTTTACCGCAAAGGCGGCCGGGATGATTTGGCGCGCAAAGAAGAGGCCGAACTTGAGATCCTGCAGGCGTATCTACCGCGGCCCCTCACGGAACAACAAGTGCAATCTTTGATCCGCGAAAGCATCGCTGAGGTCGGCGCAACTGGAGCACAGGATCTGGGCAAAGTCATGAAGCATGTGATGCCGAAGGTCAGCGGCCGAGCAGACGGCAAAAGAGTAAACGAATTGGCCAAGGCGTTGCTTGGCAGATAATGGTCGCACGGTTATAGTTGCCCTCGTTGGCGGAGAGGGCTAATCAAGGTTATGTAGTTCAAGGCGCGTGATACGATGATCCGTGCGCTGTCGCCGCCAGCGAGCGGCATTAGGTTCACCCGCGCCGTCGATCGACATGAATAGGCCAACCGTGCATTTTGTGGTGCCAAATTCTTGTTCGCTTGATAATTTCGTACTCCCGTCGTTAATCTCGGTTGGTGGTCCTCACGAGTGAACTGGATCGATCTAACCCTGCTGGTTGTATTGCTTCTGTTCGGGCTCAGGGGCTATTTTCGCGGACTTTTCCGGGAAGCGTTTTCTTTGCTTGGATTAGCTGCTGGGTTGGTGGGGGCGTCCCGTTACTCCGAGCCGCTTGCCATCCTTGTCGCCACCCATTGGAATGCCGCGCCGATCATTGTCAAAGCCGTGGTCTTCCTGATCTGCTTCTTCCTGATCTATTTTTTGTTCAATGTGGTCGGTTGGCTGCTGCATCGTTCGGCGAAAGTCTTGTTCTTGCAAACGGTCAATCGCTTGGGTGGTGTTGTGGTCGGGGTCGGCAAAGGGGCTGCGCTTGAGGCGCTAGTAGTTTTTGCCCTTACTTCGACGACGCTCGTGCCGCCGGCGGCGCGCGCGAAGCTCGATAACGCTTATCTCGTATCGCCGCTGGCCCGTCTCGCCGATGGTCTGATCCGTTTTGGCAAAGCGAAGATCTTTATCAATGACCCCGGTGAAGCCCGCGCCTTGATGGCTTTGCGAGCCGCGTAACTGTAGGCATGATCAAGCAAGAGACAATCAGCCAAGTCCGCGACCGCGCTTCCATCGTCGAAGTGATTTCGGATTACGTAACTTTAAAAAAGGCCGGCCGCAATCATATGGGGCTGTGCCCATTTCATTCGGAAAAGACCCCCTCGTTTACGGTGAGTGAGGAAAAGGGCATTTTCCACTGTTTCGGCTGCAATATGGGGGGTGGTATTTTTCAATTTCTAATGCAGATTGACCAGCTTTCCTTTCCGGAGGCGGTGGAGCGAGTTGCTAAGCGTTACGACATTGTCATCGAGCAAAGTGGGCGGGGGGCGGCGTCGCGCCAGACTACTGAACGCGAATCTCTATACCGGATCAACGAGCGGGCGGCAATCAATTATCAAAAGATGCTGGGGAGCCATCCCGAGGGGAAAAGGGCGCTTGCCTACTTAACAGCGCGTGGCGTCGATGACGCAACGGCGCGCCGATTTATGATCGGTTACGCGCCCAGCGGCGGGTCGGGCTTAGCCGATATGCTCAAAAGAGAAGGCATGTCGGTCCAAGATGCGCTGCGCCTTGGACTCATGGGGCAACGGGACCCCGGTCGGGTTTACGAGAAATTTTCCGCCCGTCTCATATTCCCTATCACCGATGCCGCCGGCAGGGTAGTGGGTTTTGGCGGCCGCGTGCTCGATCAAGGACTCCCGAAGTATTTGAACTCCAGCGAAACGCCGCTATTCCATAAGGGGGCGACCGTGTACGGCCTGCACCAGGCGAAGGAAGGCATTCGCAAAACCGATCTTGCGGTGGTCGTGGAAGGGTACCTCGATGTGATCGCGCTGGCTCAGCACGAGGTCGATTACGCGGTTGCAACTCTAGGGACCGCGCTGACGCCCAACCATCTGCGCGCCTTGGCGCGTTATACGAAGAATATCGTCGCGCTTTTCGACGGTGATGAAGCGGGAGGTAAAGCGGCTGCGCGCAGCTTCGAGATTTTTGTCGAGGCGGGTCTGTTGGGACGGGGGGCGTTTTTGCCCAAAGGCGAAGACCCCGACACCTATGTGCGCAAGCATGGCAAAGCCGCGCTCGAAAACGTCATCGGCGCAGCGGTTCCTTTAGCGGACTATTATTTTTCCTGGCTCGCAGAACGCCACGGCGCGACGCTGGAGGGCAAGAGCCAAACCGCTTCCGAGATTAGCCGCCTGCTGGCGAAAATCCATAACCCCTTTGAAGCGGATCTGCTCGTGCGCCGCGCGGTGGACGCTCTCGGAGTCCGCGAAGAATTGTTGCGCCGTCCAAGGGAGAGTCGCGCGGCAAGAGCTTTCACGGCGGTTGCACGGCCAGAGCCAACGTCCGCACCGAGCCGCGACGATCGCGCCGAGCGGTTGCTTATAGGTCTGATGTTGCGCAACCCTTCGATCGTTCGCGAATTTCAAAGTGAGCCCGAATCGCGGCAGTGGATTGGCGATGCCTGGCGTGACACTGTTGACCTGATCACTGGCCAGTGGCAAGAACATGGTAGGGTCGATGTGGAGCGAATTGCGCAGTACTGCGCGCCGGACAAAGCGTCCGATATTGCCGCGCTCGCGCTTGAGGGTGAGAGTTTCGCGGAGTCCGAGTGCGCCAAGGCGGCGGCCGATTGTCTTAATTTTCTACGCCAAAAGCACTTGAAAAACGTCCGGCAGAACCTACGCGTAGCGATTCGTGCCGCTGAAGAAAAAAAAGATGAGCAAGCGAAGCGAGAAAGGACGCTAGAATGGCAAGACGTAAGAAAACGTCAACAAGATCGCCAAAAACTCGCGCCGAAGATGCCGTCGCGTTAGCGGTGGCTGAGCCCGCCAGCAGCCGTGGCGGTAAAAAAGAGAGCAGCAAGGAGGTCAAAAAGCTCATCGACTTGGGCAAGGAAAAGGGCTATCTGACCTACGACGACGTCAACGACATGCTTCCCGCCGAGGCGGTTTCGCCCGACCAGATCGAAGATGTCATGTCCATCTTCGGTGAGATGGATATCGAAGTGGTGGACTCCAACCAGCGGGTTACGCTGGGCGGAGGCGGTGATGAAATTTCAGACGATGACGAAGACGAAAAGGAACATGAGACTGACGGTGACGGCGATGCCGTGGGGAAGACCGGAGATCCGGTGCGCATGTACCTCAGGGAAATGGGGACCGTTTCACTCCTGAGCCGTGAAGGCGAAGTCGAAATTGCGAAAAAAATTGAGAAAGGCGAGAATCAGGTCCTTCACGAAGTGCTCACCAGTCCGCCGGCACTCAGCTATATCCTGGGGCTCGGCGATAAGCTCGCTAATCATGAAATCCGCGTGCGTGAAATCATTAAAGACGAAGGGGAGGAGGATTCCGAATCTCTCGACGACGATGAAATCCATGAGCGGCGGCTGCTCGAACAAATCGGCAAAATCCGCCGCACCGTGAATGAGCGCGACAAGATTCACAAGCAACTAGATGGTAAACGGATCTCAGCCCGGCGACGAGAAACGCTTGTGGCCAGTCTGGCAAGACTCCAAGACAAGATCGTCGCCGGACTCAAAGCGTTGCAGCTCAATCGTAAGCAGACGGAAGCCATAGCCGAAGGATTGAAGAGAGCCATGGAGCGGATGCAGTCGTTGGAGCGGCGGGTTAAGGACTTTGAGCAGAAAAGCGGCAAGCCCGGGCCGGAGATCGTCAAAATGGTTTCCAATATGAACGGCCGCAAAAAAGATTGGCAGCGGCTTTCGGGCCAGCTGCGCATGGGGCATGATGCGATTTTGCGGATGGCCGAGGATATCAAGAATGCCCGGCGCGATGTTCGCCAGATCGAAAAAGAACTCGAAATGCCGACCGAAGAAGTCAAGCGGCGTGTTTGCGCCATTGTCGAAGGGGAAACCAACGCCAATCTCGCAAAAAAGGAATTGATCGAGGCCAACCTGCGACTCGTGGTCAGCATCGCGAAAAAATACACCAATCGAGGACTGCAATTTCTCGACCTGATTCAGGAAGGGAACATCGGCCTCATGAAGGCGGTGGACAAGTTCGAATACCAACGCGGCTACAAGTTCTCCACTTATGCGACCTGGTGGATCCGACAGGCGATTACCCGCGCTATTGCCGACCAGGCGCGAACCATTCGTATTCCAGTGCACATGATTGAAACCATCAATAAGCTGATCCGCACTTCGCGCTATCTGGTCCAGGAGATTGGCCGCGAGCCCACCCCGGAAGAAATCGCCAATAAAATGGAGATCCCGTTGGACAAGGTTCGCAAGGTATTGAAGATCGCCAAGGAGCCGATTTCTCTCGAGACCCCGGTGGGCGAGGAGGAAGACAGCCATCTTGGCGATTTTATCGAAGACAAGCGGATTATCACGCCGTCGGATGCCGTGGTCAATATCAATTTACAGGAGCAAACCCGTAAGGTTTTGGCGACGTTGACGCCGCGTGAGGAGCAGGTTCTGCGCATGCGTTTCGGTATCGGCGAAAGATCCGACCACACGCTGGAAGAAGTGGGGCAAAAGTTTACCGTCACCCGCGAACGTATTCGCCAAATCGAAGCTAAGGCGTTGCGCAAGTTGAGGCATCCGAGCCGGAGCAAACGCTTGAAGACCTTCATGGAAGGCTGATTCCCTAGTCCAAACGCCTGAATAGGCCAAACGCCGAAATCAAATCTCACATTCACAAGGGCCCATAGCTCAGTTGGTTAGAGCCACCGGCTCATAACCGGTTGGTCCCTGGTTCGAGTCCAGGTGGGCCCACCAACCTCTTTTCATTTGCGGGGGTGATTCGCGTCAACGAGTCCTGAGGCTCGGGTGCAAACGCCCGTTCCAATATCGAATAATTCGCAACAGCCCGTTTCTGAGCCCCTACCGTGGTGGTTTTTGGCCGTTTTGGTACCAAATCAGAATTTTCCTGTCTGGTCCTTCAGTTGCTACTAGCATTAGCCATGAACAACCTCACGAAGAAGCCATCGACACCAGCTTATCAGCCTCAGGATCAGAGCACCGAGAAGATGCTGCTCCAACGGCTTGAGACGACCAGCGACGAAGACGAATATTTTCGCTGGATGCTGTTTACGGTGGGTTATTATCGGGGGATAGAGCGGGCGGACGCCGCCGAGGCTTTACTCTGCCGTTTTCTCAGCACCGCAAGCAATCCAGAATACCATGTTCAATGCCAGCTTGCGTTGGGACAAATCGCCACGGACGAGCAGAAAATGGATAAGGCCATCGCCCATTTCGGAGCGGCGCTGGACTTGCAGCCCGGAAGCCAGAAAATTGAATATATTCTGCGCAACAATCTTGGCTATTGTCTAAACATGGTCGGCCGTTACGATGAGGGAGAGCGGCATTGCCGCGCGGCGCTCGACCTAAACTGGACGCGCCCCAGTGCGTATCGCAATCTTGGCATCAGCTTTCATGGTCAAGGGAAAATCGCTTCAGCTGCCTGGGCGCTGTTGGAAGCGATTAAGATGGATTCTGCGGATGAGCGCGCGCGCGTGTTGCTTAAGAAACTCGCGTCGGACCACCCCTCTTTGATGCAGCAATGTCCTTGGATCATGGCAGGACTTGATCCTGCGGGCGTCCCTTTAAAACAAGAAACAGTATCAGGATAAAGATTCTAGGCCGCCCCTCACCCACCAAGAGCGGTCCTCAAGGCAAGATATAAACGTCGCTGACGGGACTGTCTCTTGGGGGCCGCTCTCCCGCCCCCTATCTTTTGAGTTTCTGGTTCAAGTTCAACCCGGATTCTGCAGTTGTGCTCGATAGGAAGCGCGAGGCGCAACCTACTCGCCGCACAATCTCTAACGATTTTGGTCTCGAAACCTCATCGGTCCAAACGCCTATTAACACGCCAGCTCATTTCTTCGTGCCATGCCATTTCCGGGGCGCGCTGAGTCAATACTCGTCGGAGCCGCCCAAGATCCACATTTGCGAGGTAATCTTACATGTTTCGTTTTTTAAGTACTTGACATTTTACCAGAAGTGGCATAATTAACTAAGACATTCAGTTGAAATACCTAAAATTATTAGCTTGTTTGATCAAATCGACTTAAAAATTTTATCTATACTTCAGGCCCACGGGCGTTCCAGGCTGGCCGACATAGCCGAGGAAGTGGATCTCTCCGTGCCCGCGGTGATGGAGCGAGTGAAGAAGCTTGAGGCGAATGGTGTCATCAAGGGCTACGGGGCAATGCTGGATAGCAAGATGGTTGGAAAGGACATCACCGCGTTTATCGGTGTTTCCATCGGCCACCAGCGTGATATCGACCGTTTCGCGACGCAAATCTTGCACTATCCTGACGTGCTCGAGTGCCATCACGTAACCGGCGACGAAAGTTTTATTTTAAAGGTAAAAGCCGGTAACACCGGTTCTTTGGAAAAATTGCTCGGCGAGATTCGCTCCGTCGAAGGGGTAACGCGCACCGTCACTAAAGTCGTGCTTTCGACGGCCAAAGAGAGCCAGATTTTGGAATTGGACGAAAGTCTAACGGAGAGCCAGGGGAAGCGGAAATGAAGTGTTGGGTAAGCCCAATGTTGACGCAGAATAGTTTTCCCGATAAGTCCATTATTCTGCGCGGCGCGGCGGTTTTCGCGCATGTCATGCGGACGCATCTCCGGCTCCGCCTTACAAAAATACCAGGCCAAGGGTAGTGCTATGAAGATCACAGGATTGCCAGCGAAACAGGGTCTCTATGATCCGAGATTCGAACGTGATGCATGCGGTGTCGGATTCGTCGTCAATATCAAGGGCGAAAAGTCTCGTGAGATCGTCGATCAAGCTCTCACCGTGTTGGAAAATCTTGACCATCGCGGCGCTTGCGGCTGCGAGGAGAATACCGGCGACGGCGCGGGCATCCTCATGCAAGTGCCGCACGGGTTTTTTAGCGAGGCTTGCAAGGGGTTGGGATTTCAACTACCGGATGCCGGTGAATACGGCGTCGGGATGATTTTTTTGCCGGATCACCGCGAACGACGCCGGCGTTTCGAAAAACTGATCGAGGGGATCATCGTCGCCGAGGGGCAGCGCCTACTCGGGTGGCGCAAGGTGCCCACCGATAATCTCTATCTCGGGGAGACCGCCAAAGTCTCCGAGCCTTTCGTGCGCCAGGTTTTCATCGGTCGGAGCGATAACGTGAAGGACGAGCTGGCATTCGAACGCAAGCTCTATGTGATTCGCCGCCGCGCCGAGAATGCGATTCGTTACGCCGGCTTGGCCGGCGGGGATTTCTTCTATGTGCCCAGCATGTCGCATCGAACCATTGTCTACAAAGGCATGCTGACGCCGCGGCAGTTGTCGACATTTTATCCGGACCTAAACGATCCCGCGCTGGAAAGTGCCATCGCGGTGGTGCACTCGCGCTTCAGCACCAATACTTTTCCCAGTTGGGGCCGCGCCCATCCATACCGCTATTTGATTCACAACGGCGAGATCAATACCCTGCGTGGCAACGAAAACTGGATGCACGCGCGCCAGGGTATGGTCGCCTCGGATTTGTTCGGCGATGATTTGAAAAAAATTTTTCCGATCATCCAGGAGGACGGCAGCGACTCGGCCAAATTCGACAATTGCCTGGAGTTCCTCGCGCTCACCGGTCGCTCGCTGCCTCACGCGGTCATGATGATGATTCCCGAGCCCTGGGAAAATCACGAGAGCATGGATTCGAAGAAACGGGCATTTTACGAATATCACAGCGCGCTTATGGAGCCCTGGGACGGTCCGGCGTCGATTGCCTTTACTGACGGCACCGTGGTGGGCGCGGTTCTCGACCGCAACGGGCTTCGCCCTTCGCGTTATTACGTCACCAAAGACGATCTCGTGATCATGGCATCGGAAGTGGGCGTGCTTGATGTGCCGCCGGAGCGCGTGTTGGAAAAACGGCGTCTCCAGCCGGGGCGCATGTTTCTCGTGGACACGGGCGAAGGGCGGATCATCAGCGATGAGGAAATCAAGCAGGAGATGGCGGCGGCGAAACCCTATGAAATCTGGCTCAAGGATAACCGAGTTCACTTCCAGGATTTGCCCGATGTGCCGGAAGAAGAACCCGCCTTCAATCATCCGGCGACACTGAATCGGTTGCAGGCCTTCGGTTATAATTTCGAGGACTTGCGCATCAACATCGGTCCCATGGCGCAGAACAGTATTCAGCCCGTCGGTTCCATGGGCACCGACACGCCGCTGGCGGTTTTGTCGGACAAGCCGCAACTGCTTTATAACTATTTCAAACAGCTGTTCGCCCAGGTAACCAATCCACCCATCGATCCGATTCGTGAAGAGCTGATTACGTCGACGACTTTGACTCTTGGTTCGGAAGGAAATCTGGTGGACCCCAAACCGGAAAGCTGCCGCCAGCTGCGCCTGCCGGAGCCGATCTTGAAAAACTCCGACATGGAAAAATTGCGCCGTACCGATTTGGCAGGGATCAAAGTAGTGACGCTGCCCATGGTGTTCAATCCGAACCAGGGGAAAGCGGGCTTGGAAAAGGCGCTGGAAGATTTATTCGGCGCGGCGGATCAGGCCATTGCCGGCGGTGCGACGATTCTTATCCTGTCCGATAAAGGCGTGGACCCGTTGCATGCGCCGATACCGGCGCTACTGGCGTCGTCCGGCCTACATCATCATTTGATCCGCAACGGCACGCGCACACGCATCGGCTTAGTGCTGGAGTCGGGGGAGCCGCGCGAAGTGCATCACTTTTGTTTGCTGCTCGGCTACGGCGTGCAAGCGATCAATCCTTATCTCATCTACGAGTGCCTCAACGACATGATCCATGAAGGCATGCTGCCGAATATCACCTATCACGATGCCGTGAAAGGATACGACAAAGCGGTCTACAAGGGCGTGGTCAAAGTGATGGCGAAGATGGGTATTTCCACCATCAAATCCTATTGCGGGGCGCAAATTTTCGAAGCCGTTGGACTCGGCCAAGAGTTGGTGGATAAGTACTTCACCTGGACGCCGTCGCGGGTCGGTGGCATCGGTCTGGAGGAGATCGCGCGGGAAGCGCAACAACAGCACGCCAAGGCTTTTCCGCTCTATTCACTGAACGGCCATACACTGGAGGTTTACGGGCAGTACCAGTACCGCAAAGACGGCGAGCTGCATCTTTTTAATCCGCGCACGATTCACTTGTTGCAGAAAGCTTGCCGCAATAACGATTACAAAACTTTTAAGGAGTACACCCAGCTCATTGACGACCAGTCGGAACGCATGGCAACACTGCGCGGGCTGATGCAGCTCAATTACGAGTCGAAGCCCATTCCTATCGAGGAAGTGGAGCCGGTTGACGCCATCGTGAAGCGTTTCAAGACTGGTGCCATGTCCTACGGCTCCATCAGCAAAGAGGCGCACGAAGCTCTCGCCATTGCCATGAACCGCATCGGCGGCAAGAGCAATACCGGCGAAGGCGGCGAGGATCCGGCGCGCTACATGCCGGAGCCCAACGGCGATTCCAAGAACAGCGCGATCAAGCAGGTCGCGTCGGGACGCTTCGGCGTGACAAGCTACTACCTCACGCAGGCACAGGAGCTGCAGATCAAGATGGCGCAGGGTGCCAAGCCGGGCGAGGGCGGCGAGTTGCCCGGACGAAAAGTCTATCCGTGGATCGCCAAGGTGCGCCATTCGACTCCCGGCGTGGGGCTGATCTCGCCGCCGCCGCATCATGATATATATTCCATCGAAGATTTGGCCCAACTGATCCATGACCTCAAAAATGCCAACCACCACGCGCGTATCAGCGTGAAGCTCGTTTCCGAGATCGGCGTCGGTACCATCGCCGCAGGCGTCGCGAAAGGCCACGCTGACGTAGTCTTGATCAGCGGCCACGACGGCGGCACCGGCGCCTCGCCGCAAACCAGCATCAAGCACGCGGGCTTACCCTGGGAGTTGGGACTTGCGGAGACGCACCAGACTCTGGTGCTCAATAACCTTCGCAGCCGCATTGCCGTGGAAACCGACGGGCAGTTGAAGACCGGACGCGATGTGGTGATCGCGGCGATGCTCGGCGCCGAGGAATTTGGCTTCGCCACTACGGCCCTGGTAACGCTCGGCTGTATCATGATGCGCGTGTGTCATCTCGATACCTGTCCCGTCGGGGTGGCGACGCAGAATCCGGAACTGCGCAAGAAATTCACCGGCGACCCGGCGCACGTTGTCAACTTCATGCGCTTCATAGCCCAGGAGATGCGCGAGCATATGGCCAAGCTCGGCTTTCGCACCGTGAACGAAATGGTCGGCCGCGCGGACAGGCTCGAAGTGCGCCGCGCCGTTGAACACTGGAAGGCCAGAGGATTGGACTATGCGGCTATCCTTTACCAGCCCCAGGTGGGGGCCGAAGTGGGACGCTACTGCCAGATTAAGCAGAACCACGGACTTGAGAACGCCCTCGATAACCAGGTGCTGCTCGATTTGGCGGCGCCCGCGCTCGAACGCGGCGAGAAGGTCAAGGCAACTTTGGACATTCGTAACACCAATCGCGTCGTGGGGACCATTCTCGGCAGTGAGGTGACGCGGAAGTACGGACCGCAGGGGCTGCCGGAAGACACCATTCATTTTCATTTCCAGGGTTCCGCCGGTCAAAGCTTCGGCGCCTTTGTGCCGCCGGGTCTGACTCTGGAGCTTGAAGGCGACGCCAACGACTATTTCGGCAAGGGATTATCGGGAGGCAAGGTCATCCTTTATCCGCCCGAAGGTTCGACCTTCGCGCCGGAGGAAAACATCATCGTCGGCAACGTGGCATTTTATGGCGCCACCCGCGGCGAGGCTTATATCCGCGGCATGGCAGGCGAACGTTTCTGCGTGCGCAACAGCGGCGTTCGCGCCGTGGTCGAAGGCGTCGGCGACCATGGCTGCGAATATATGACCGGCGGCCGGGTCGTCGTTATCGGCAAGACCGGGCGCAATTTCGCCGCCGGCATGTCGGGCGGCGTCGCCTTCGTTTTGGATGAAGATGGCGGGTTCAAGAACCGCTGCAATCTGGAGACCGTGTTCCTGGAAAAGCTCGACGCGAGCGATATGCTGGAAGTTGAGGAGATGCTCAAGCGCCACGCCGTTTATACTCGCAGCGCGCGCGCCTGGCAGATTCTTGCGCTCTGGCAGGAGAGCGCGCCCAAATTCGTCAAGGTTATGCCCAAAGACTACCTCCGAGTGGTCGAAGCGCTAAAACAAGCCGAGGCCAAAGGGTTGGTGGGTGACGAAGCGTTGATGGCGGCATTCGAAGCGAACAAAAATGATGCGTCGCGGGTGAGCGGGAATTAAGACCCGGCGCCATCCGAAGCCGGTTTGAGTTTGGTATTTTGAGTTCCGCGTTTTGCCAATCGCCTCCAACTCAAAACCAAGATCTCAGAGCCAATAATTTTGAGAGTTTCCGGGCGTCATGCGTGCCCACGGAAATTCTCGCACCCTTAGGAGAAAGAGTATTGCGAGATGGGTAAGCCGACGGGTTTCATGGAATTTGCGCGCGAGCTGCCAGCCGACCGCTCGCCGTTAGAACGAGTGAAGGATTGGCAAGAGTTCCACGAGCATTTCTCAGAAGAGAAGCTGCGCCGGCAAGGCGCGCGATGCATGGATTGCGGCATCCCGTTTTGCCATACCGGACAGCTGATCAGCGGCATGGCATCCGGCTGTCCCATCAATAATTTAATTCCGGAATGGAACGATCTAGTATACCGCGGGCTCTGGAAAGAGGCGCTGGAGCGCTTGCACAAGACCAACAATTTTCCCGAATTCACCGGACGCGTCTGTCCCGCGCCCTGTGAAGGTTCCTGCGTTCTTGGGCTCAACGAGTTGCCGGTTACGATCAAGACTATCGAGTGCGCGATCGTCGATAACGGTTTCGCCCAAGGGTGGGTGAAGCCCGAGACGCCGGAGAAACGCACGGGCAGGAAAGTCGCTGTCGTCGGCTCCGGACCATCGGGACTCGCGTGCGCCGCGCAACTCAATCGCGCCGGCCATCGGGTGACGGTCTACGAGCGCGCTGACCGCGTCGGCGGGCTGCTCATGTACGGCATTCCCAACATGAAACTCGATAAGACCATCGTGCAGCGGCGCGTCGACTTGCTGGCGGCGGAGGGAGTCAAATTCATCACCAAAGCGCATGTCGGAGTGGACATTCCTGGGGCGAAACTGAAAGAAAGTTTTGACGCCGTGGTCATTTGCACTGGCGCCACCAGGGCGCGCGACTTGCCGATTCCGGGGCGCGAGTTAAAAGGCATCCATGTAGCGATGGAATTCCTCCATGCCAATACCAAGAGCTTGCTTGACTGCGGCCACAAGGATGGCAATTACATTTCGGCAAAAAATAAGCACGTCATCGTGGTCGGGGGCGGCGATACCGGCACGGACTGCGTCGGCACCGCCATGCGCCATGGCTGCGCGAGCTTGACCCAACTTGAAATCCTGCCGCGACCCCCCGATGAAAGGCAATCCGACAATCCATGGCCAGAATGGCCGAAGGTTTACAAGCTCGACTATGGCCAGGAAGAAGCGGCGGCGCGCTTTGGCGCCGACCCGCGCGTTTATCTTACCACCGGCGAGAAATTCGTCGGCGACGAAAACGGCAACGTCAAAGAGTTGCATATTTACGACGTCGAATGGGCCAGGAATGAGCAAGGCGCGTTCATCCCCAAGCGAGTGTTCGGTACCGAGAGAGTTTTAAAGGCAGATCTGGTACTGCTCGCCATGGGTTTTCTCGGTCCGGAGGAGCCGTTGCTGAAGCAGTTGGGGGTCGAACAAGACCCGCGCTCCAATGCCAAGGCCGAATACGAAAAATTCGCCACCAATGTGCCGGGAGTCTTCGCTGCCGGCGATTGCCGGCGCGGCCAAAGTTTGGTCGTATGGGCGATCAACGAAGGGCGCGGCGCGGCGCGAGAATGCGACCGCTACCTGATGGGCACCACCAATTTGCCGTAGCGCGTCCGGTCGATTAGCGCCGACGGTGGATATCCTGTTGGGTTTTGCGCGACTGATCGCGCAAGAAATCCATCTGCTGCTGGCGCTGGAATTCTCTGATCTGTTCCTGTTGGCGGAAAGAATTCTGCTCACGCTGAATCCGCTCAATCTGTATTTGTCGCTGCACTCTTTCGAGCTGCTGATCGTTTCTCAGCTGATCCAGGCGCCGTTGCAGTTCGTTGGCCTGTTGCTGGGTCTGGGGATCGCCGCCTTTTGACTGCTTTATTTGCTCCAGCTCGCGCTGAATTTGTTGTATTTGCTGGTCGCGTTTGAGGTTTTCGAGTTGTTCTTGGCGCTTGAGCTCTTCCACCTGTTGCTTTTGCCGGTCCTTGGTTTGCTCCTTGCGAATCTCTTCGAGCTGATCGGTGGCCGGCCAGGCGGGCCGGGGCACAACGAAGAGCAAAAGGACGAAAATCGCGTCGAGAAGATAAAGCCTCTTCATGATCGCTGCTTCGCACTCCTACAATTAAACTGTCAAGAAGCACGGCCCATATCAATAGGCGCTTGTCTTCTTGTGTTCAACCGGGATTGCACAGTTGCGCTCGACAGGAAGCGCGAGGCGGAACCCTTCCGTAGCAAAGTCTCAGCCGAAGGCTGATCCGCCTGTGGCGGAGATGCCGTCTGCCTCTAAACATGCATCGAGCAGCGGTGCTTCCACGGAACGTTAAAGCTCGTAACAACGAAGTGCGAAAGCGCAAAATGACTTTGAAATTTCACCGTTGGACGCCTTCGCTACTCCAGGGTTCCTCCTCGCTTGCCGTCTCTTCAGTCCAACTGCGGAATCCGGGTTCAACTGCGCGAGCCGTTTTTTCGGAGAGCCGGTATTTTCATATCCCCGTCATACCGTAGTAGGCGGCGCAGTTGTCCCACAAAATTTTTCGTTTGTCTTCCTCGCTGACGGGAAGTTCCAGGAATCGTTCCACGGCCTTTGGATACTTGGTGTCCACATGGGGAAAATCGGTGGAAAAAACCAGGCGTTCGTTGCCGAGAAAATCGATGGCGTATTGCGCCGGTTCTTCGTCGCACTCGACCGACGCGTAGCATTGCCGTTTGAAATAGTAGCTCGGCGGGTTCTCCAGTTCAGGCGCCCATTGATCGCCGTAAAGCTGCCAATGTTCGTCCAGGCGCCAGAGCAGAAAGGGCAGCCAGCCGCAATTGCCTTCGAGGAAGGCCACGCGCAATTTGGCATGACGATCCAGTATACCCCCGCCGCAAAAGCTGCCGACGGCGTACATCTGCTCCACGGGATGGGAAAAGGTATGGCGCAGCATGAAATCGTAACCGAATTGCTCGCCGGCTTGACGGGCCGCGGAATTGTTCGCCTCGTGAAAACCCAGTGGCACACCAAGCGATTCCAGAGCGGACCACAGCGGTTCGTAAAAAGGATCGTGCCAGTTTTGCCCGTTAACGATATTGGCGCGTAAGAATATTGCGCGAAAGCCCAATTCGTCTACACAGCGTTGGGCTTCGGCAATGGCGTCATCCATGTTGAAAGGTGAGATCATCCCGGCGCCCAACATTTTGCCCGGATCGGCCTGACAGAAGTCATAGAGCCAATTGTTGTAGGCGCGCGCCAGAGCGGCGGCGAATTGCGGGTCCAGGTTGGGAATACTGAGCACGTTCAAGCCCCGGCTTGGATAGAGTACCGCGAGATCTAGGCCTTCCTCGGCCATGGCGTCCAATTGCACCTGCGGCGACCAGCCGCGCTCGTTGTGTGGCGTAAAGAGTTTTTGGTTCTTATGAAAAATATGGCCGGGCGGCGGCAGAGTGCCCGCGGGTGGATCGACGGGGCGGCCCCAGGCGCGTCCGTCCGGTCCGACCAGACGCAAATCTCTGACGTGATCGGTGTTGCCGATGGGCGCGAGATGCTTGAACCTGGAATCGATGTAGCGCTGCCAGAGGTCCGCCGGTTCGAGAATATGCATATCGCTGTCGAGTACTTTAAAACCCTTCTTGGCCATAGCACCTCCGGTCTATAGAAGAAAAGACAAAGTTAAAACCGTTCAAACGTTCAAGTCGTTCACAACATTTCTCGAATGCCCCCAAACCATTTCCTCCCCCGCGTGGAGCTGTGTCGCAATAGTCAACGTGCGCTGACGTCATGCTGAGCGGAAGCGAAGCATCTCGCATTTTCAAGGTGTTACGAAGACGAGATTCTTCGCGTGCAGCTCAGAATGACATTGCGTCACAGTCTCGTGCGCGAAGATGAAAAGGGGAGTGAACGATTGGAACGGCTGCAACGGCTTGAACCCCCGACGCAAACAGTCATATTTTGCCTTCCTTGTGGGTAAACTCGTCTCACTTTTGGTTGTGGCGTAGCGCGCTAAGGGTTAGTGGAAATATACTTTGCGGCTTTTTCCGGATCCACGCCTTCGGTGCGCAGTTCTACCTTCGCCGCCTCTTCCTGGAGCAGGAACAGTACCGTATAGGCCGACTTATCTCCCCAGCCGCGATTGAGCGCAGCCATTAGGTTTTGTTCCATCAGATTCGCTAACGGCAAGGGAACATTGAGATCGCGTCCTAATGCCGTCGCCAGGCCGACATCTTTGCGCAGTAGCTTTAGCGGAAAGGTATCGGTTTCAAAGCGGCCGCGAAATACCGTGTGTGGAACTTGGTAGTGCAGTACGTGCATCCTGCCTACCATACCACGCCGCACGCACTCCCACAGCGCTTCGGTCTCGACCCCTGCTTTGACGCCGAGAGTCAATCCTTCGGCGATGGCTTGGGAGATCGTGCTGTTGATCATCTGATGCATGAGCTTGCAGATGCTTCCCGATCCCAGCGGCCCGGCGTACAAAACCTGGTCTCCGAACGCGCCGAGTAGCGGTTTTGCCCGCTCAAAAATTTCCCGCGCGCCGCCGACCATGACTTCGTGAATGCCGCGCGCCGCGCCCGGCTGGCCGGAAGCGACTGGCGCGTCGAGAACGAACGCTCCTTTAGCCGTAAACCGCGGTTCGAGCTCGCGAATAAGTGACGGTGGACTGGTGGAGATATCGATGTAAATAGAACCGGCCCTGATCCCCGCGATAATCCCGCCGTTGCCGCCAGCAACCTGTTCCACATCGCGCGGCAGCGGCAGCGCGGTGATGATAACGTCGCTACGCACTGCCAGTTCCGCCGCTGACCCGGCCACGGCCGCGCCGCGCGCTTGAAAAGGCCGCGTCGCCTCGGCGCGCAGATCGTAGACGACCATTGGGTAGCCCGCCCGTTGAATATGGCCGGCAACGGGGCCGCCCATGTTGCCCAGACCGATGAAACCTACCGTTTCCATTGCGTCTCCTGTGACTGTATGGTGCCTGAATTACTTGCTTATCGCAGAGATGCGACGCGAGTGTCAACGCGGTGAGCCGCAGTTCTGGGTCTCGAGTCTCGGCTTAACGCGAAACATCGGCCGCTGGACTCAGAGCCGAAACTGGAGCCTTTCGCCATGGCCGGAGTTTTGGTAGAAGGTGGGTCAGCATGGTGAAAGGAAAAAACCTATGGGGCACATGATGAACGGCAAATGGGTCAATGATGACCGGATTCCCGCCGATGTGCGGGGACATTTTGTGCGCGCCGACTCGCAATTTCGCCATTGGATTACCGCTGATGGAAGCCCAGGACCTTCCGGCGAAGGCGGCTTTAAGGCGGAGCCGGGACGCTATCATTTATTTGTCTCGCCGTCCTGTCCCTGGGCGCACCGCACGATTATTATGCGCAAGTTGAAAAAACTCGAAGGCGCCATTTCCATGTCCAACGCCGACCGGCCCAAGACGGAAGGCTGGACTTATTCCGAAGCCATCGACGATTTTGAGCCTGGCACTGACGGTGGATTTCGTTTGTACCAGGTATACGCCGCCGCGGATGCGAATTACACGGGTAAAGTGACAGTGCCGACGTTATGGGACCGCGAGCGGCGCACCATCGTGAACAACGAGTCTTCAGAAATCATTCGCATGTTCAACGCGGCTTTCGCTGCGCATACGGATGTCCGCTATGATTTCTATCCTGAGCATCTCCGCGCTGAGATCGACCGCATCAATGACTTCGTCTATGGCCATTTCAATAATGGCGTCTACCGGGCCGGCTTCGCGCGCAGCCAGGAGGCGTATGAAGACGCGGCGCGGAACGTGTTTTTCTGTCTAGATACAACGGAGAAGCAGCTTGGCGAGCGCCGTTATCTGGCCGGCGACCGGATTACCGAAGCCGATTGGCGCGCATTCCCGACGCTGCTCAGATTCGACCTGGTTTATTACAGCCATTTCAAGTGCAATCTCCGACGCGTTCAAGATTATCCCAATCTCTCCAACTATCTGCGCGAGCTCTATCAGTGGCCAGGTATCAAACAGACTGCTGAACTGCAGAAGATCAAGGCCGGTTATTACAGCCAGCTTAATGTCAATCCCACCGGCATTGTGCCGTTGGGTCCCAGTCTCGACCATCTCGATCTGCCGCACGACCGGGAGCGATTTCACACGGCCGTATAGATGGATATCGAAGCCGCGAGCGCTACCTTCTAGGCAGCGTAAACGTAAAAGTCGCCCCGCCGTTGCTCTCGGCCCAGATCGCTCCCCCGTGGGCTTCTACGATCATCTTGCAAATCACCAATCCAAGCCCGGTGCCTTTCTGTTCTGATGTTGCGCCTCTGGTTGGATGTTTGTATTTTTCGAAGATCTGACCGATCTCGTCAGGCGGTATTCCCACCCCGGTATCCTTGACCCAGATCTGGATTTTCTGGGGGGTGCTACCGGCACCCACCACGATCTGTCCTCCTTTGGGGGTGAATTTCAACGCGTTGCTGAGCAGATTACTCAAAACCTGTTCGAGTCGCCGCGCATCCGCCTCGACAGGCGAAATAGAATCATCTATTTCAGCCTTGAGTTGAATTGTTCTCTCCTGCGCGGCAAGCGAAAATTTCTCAAGACTCGCTCTCAGAAGATGGCGCAGATCAACAGCTTCTTTTTTGAGCTCGATGCGGCCCGATTCCAGACGGGACACATCCAAAAAGTCGCTGATCAAATCGACCGAGTTGCGGGTGGTACTTTCCGCCTTTGCCAACCATGTTGCCTGATCCGGGTGGAGAGCCCCCAACAGTCCCTCTCTGGTCATTTCCAGTATATTGATGACGTTGCTCAATGGAGAACGTAGATCATGAACGATCAGAGCCGTGAAATCGGCGAGGGCAGCCTGCACTCGCTCCCGCTCAGTTACTTCGCTCTGTAGCTTGGTATTGGCGGTCTCGAGCTGGTGCGCGCGCTCGCGAGCCAGTTGAAAAAAGTAACTCAACAGGGCAAGAAGGCCCGTTAGGACAAACCCGGTAATCAGCGTTATTTTATCGAGAGATGAATGCATTTCGTTGAGCCAGGTTGGGGTCGGCCACAAGCGTATCTTCCACAACGATCCGAACCAGACGATACCGTAGAGCTTTAGATCAGCGTGTTGGGCCCATTTAGTTTTCAATGAGTCCTGGGCGCCTGGTTTCGTGTAAATCAACTTCTCACCCTCGAAGATCTCCAGGTCGTAACGGCGCAATAGATTGACATCCAGAAGCCCGGTCATCGTGGCGGGGAGGCTCAGGGCAGCGGCGATAAAACCTTCGAACCTGTCGCGTTCAGTACCCGTAAACAGCGGCACATAAATCAATACTCCTGTGCCCTTAGGAGTAAGATCGATGGCTCGACTCACGACTATCGTCAGCCGCTTGCGCGCGTTTTCCAGGGCTAATTCTTCAGGTTCGTCGAAAGCGCCCGCCGTATCGATGAACTTCTGCCCTCCGGTATAAACCGACCATTGCGTTTTGTGTGATGCATCTACCCAGTCGATAACTTCAAAGCCGTAGGAGTGCTCGAGCACCATTCTCGCATCATCCTGCCATTCGATCATCGATGGTTTACGGAGTTCCCACCGCTTGGCGATGCGAAGCAGGGACTGGATATGCCATGTAACGGCGCTCTGGATAGCTCTGGATACCGCTTCGGCCTCGCTGTCGACGGTGCGTTGAATGTGGTCCCATTCGTGATCCTTGATGGAAACGGAAAGCTCAACAGTCGCCGCCATACCGCCCACGACGATGAGAATGGGCAACCATGACCGGAAAGGACTCAGGCCGGCCCGCCAAGACGCTAAGCGACGTAATAGCGACATGTTGTTCGAGCCTCGAATGCTGGGCAAAATATCGTCGGTGCGCTATTTGAGTGGCAACGTAAGCTCAGACGTTGCCTGGATGAACGAGGTACTGATTCCCGTTATGTTCGACCTGCCAAAGCCAAAACTTTCCTCACAGAACCTCCCGGGGAGTCCGTTCTTAAAAGGCCTTCGGTATTTTGCACTCGAATGATTGTTAAATACCGCAACATGAAGCGCGTAACAACACCAATTTTTAGATCAACGAATTGACCTCAAGGGCAAATTATTTTTGACTTGGAATCGATGCCTTGTTAAAAAAGAAACATAGCCGTCATCGAGACTGTACGTCGGGAACTTTATTGAATTATCTGCCAAAAGGAAAGTTGGTTAATAGGTCCTGCGCATGTGAATATACAGGACTGGCTCTGGTCGCTTTGGTTTTGCCTTTCTTGGCGCTTTCCGGTTACCCAGCTGAGAAATCTTCTTTCGAGCCCCTCGAACGAATCAGAATCGTTTATGCGGGCTTATCCGGCAACCAGGCACCGGGGTGGGCGGCCTACGAGGGCGGTTTTTTCCGTAAGCACGGGTTGGATGTCGAATTGGTCAATGTCGTCGGCGGGGCGACGGCGGTGCAAGCACTGCTCTCGGGGGAGGTCCAATTCGGCCAGGTATCTGGACTGCCGGTTCTCGAGAGCAGCCTGCAGGGCTCGGGGATCACAATTCTTGCCGGACTGCTCAACACGATGAATTATCAATTCATCGTTGGCAAAGAAATCAAACGACCTGATCAGCTCAAAGGGAAGACCGTGGCAATTAGCCGATTGGGCTCTTCCTCGGACTTCGCCACCCGCTATGCGCTCGACAGATACGGGCTGGTTGCCGCAAGGGACGTAACGATTATTGAAATCGGTAACCAGCCGGATCGCTTTGCGGCTCTCAGAAGCGGCAAGATTCAAGGCGTGATGCTGGAAGTGCCGCTAACCCTAAAGGCGAAAGAAATGGGCTACCCGGTTCTGACCGACCTGCAATCGTTGGGACTTGAATACCCGGCCACGGTGCTCGCGGCCACACAGTCAACGATCGAGTCGCGTCCTGGTCTGGTAAAAAAGGTTTTGACCGCCTATGTGGAGGGTATTCACTACTACAAGACCCGCCGCAACGAAGCTCTCGCGCTTCTCCGAAAGCGTCTTAAGCTCAATGATCCTGATGCCATCCTCGAGACCTACGAAGGCATTGGGCTGGCTCTCATTCCCGAAAAGCCGTATCCGACGCTTCGAGGCATCCAGATCATGCTTCGGGAATTGTCTGCCAAAAACCCGAAGGCCCAGTCGGCGCGGCCGGAGCAATTTGTCAACTCAACCTTTCTCAGGGAATTGGACAGCTCGGGATTCATTGATCGGCTCTATAAAACCACGCCGGTTGTAGCGCCCGCCCGTGGCAAACCACCCTCCTAACAGGGGCGGGATACCGATTGTAACGGCAAAAATTCGAGCGTCGAAGGGAGGAATTTGTCGAATGTGCTGCTCAGCTCAGCTTTTTTTCAGCGGCCTGCTGGCCAGTTCCAGCGCCTTCTAGTCCTGTGAGTCATCTATGGGATCTTTGACCGTTGCGGGGTTATTTTTTGTCGGCATTCACTGGTTTATCGCGGGAACCGAACTGCGCTGGAAGATCACCGCCAAGATCGGCGAGGAAGCGTTTCAGATAATTTTTTCCTTGCTGTCTCTGTTCGGTATTTTTTGGCTCGCGCGCGTCTATCGGCACGCGCCCTATGTCGCGCTTTGGGGTCCGGTTGGCGGACTACGCCCGCTGGCTCTGGTGGTGATGTTGATTGCTTTCTTCTTGGTCGTGCTGGCGTTCACCTCGCCGAACCCCACCGCGGTGCGCGGCGGCGCGCTTCTAAAAGAGAAAGACCCCGCCAAGGGCATACAGCGCATCACCCGCCATCCTTTTCTGTGGGGAGTCCTGCTTTGGTCGCTCACTCATCTAGCGCTGAACGGCGATCTCGCTTCGGTGATTTTTTTCAGCGCATTTTTGCTGATCACCCTGCGCGGTCCGGCTTCCATCGATCGAAAGAGAAAAAAACTTTTCGGCGACGATTGGGATCGCTTCGCCGCGGTTACGTCGAACCTGCCATTTCAGGCGATCCTCGAACGGCGCAATTCTCTTAATTTCGCCGAACTTGGCTGGTGGCGGTTAATTCTGGCCGTGGTGCTTTATGGTTTTTTCCTGCACATGCACCAAACCTTTTTCGGCGTCTCGCCTTTGCCGGTATGATTAGGATTGGGACGGCCCTTGTTCGCTTGCACTTTCCGTGACTGGAAGGATACACTCATTGTCACTAAGTCAAAATTTATCGCGCGGGCTAATGAGACAACTTCCGCCGAGTCGGATTCTTGCGTGAGATTGGATTCAGACCAGGTGACGTGGGCGGATTGCGCGCGATAAACCGTCAGCGTATTGAGCAAAGCAGATTATGCGCTGCGTAGATTTCGTTTAGCGGCAAACTTCCTCCCACGCGAGTGCGCGCTCATAGTTGGGAGTGATAAAAGTTAATAGGAGGAACCACCAATGGCGGAGCGGGCCAAGACTATTCGGCTAAGAGTTGCCGCAAACTTGCTGGAATCAAAAGGTGCCGAGAAGGTTCCCAAAGGAGCGGCCTATGCGTTTTCCTCCGGGGGGCGTTTCCTGAGTCGTGCGGCGCTTGACGAAAAGGGGAACGCGACCCTCAGCTTTCCCGCGGCAAAGGAGGCTCAGTCTGTACGCGTGCTGGTTGGCCCGGAAATCGACGAGAAGGAGCCTTCGATCCTCTTACTGCAGCGGCGCGGAGCAGAAGAGCGCCACCTGCGAATCGATCCTAACGAGCTCACGCCAGCCATCGAAGTCGCGATAATTCCACAAAAATGGCTGTGCTGGCTACTAGGGTTGTGCTTTGTCCGCGGCACCCTGCTGAAGCGGGTAGTAAGTGGCGGCGTGACCATCGATCTCCCTGTCTGCAATGCGACGGTGGAGGTTTACGAAGTGGATCCGCTTTTCGTCATTATCCCGCGGCTCCCAGACTTGATTATCGAGAGGATCCGGGATGTCATCATCAACCCGCCCCCACCACCGCCGCCTCCCGAAGAGCGCTTCAAGCGCTTTCCGCCGCCGCCACCGCCTGACGATCTATTCGGGCCAATATTTCCACCCACTCCCGGGCCGGTTAGGGCGGAATTCAGAAGTTTAGAGACAGCCTCCGTCGCCCGGCGGAGCGCCGCTAACATTTCCAGCGGAGAGATCCCACGACAAGCTATGTCGAGCGCGACCGATCTCCAGTTTCTGGCTCGTACTACCGACACGTTACAATTCCGGCAGGTCTTAATTGATCATGCGAGCATCATCCGTCATATTCTTTGTCTTTTCCTCCCACCCCTTGTCACGACCAGCTTGGTGGCAACCGCGACAACTGATGAGTGTGGACACTTTCAAACTTTCTTCTTTCGGGGGTGCAGCAATCCAGATCAGCCAGACTTATACTTTAAAGCCAAACAGAGGCTGTTTGGATTCTTCAATGTGACAATCTACGCCCCCGCACCGATCCCCTGTTTCACTTATTGGAATTACGTCTGTGGCACTGAAGTCACTCTGTACACGACCAATCCACTCGCCGTGACGTGTTCACCATGCCCGCCGGTCATTGCGCCTAATAACTGGGTACTCGTCATGGCAATAGGTAATTATCCGCTCAGCCGGATTCGCGGCACGGGAGAGGGCCTTCAGCCGACGACCGGCGCGACAAATTTGGGACTGACCGAAAGTGACGCTCCGTGGGGCGGACTGCTTCGGCCGCGTGTCGAATTTGACAATAGTTTGCGGGAGAGCCTGAATGTGAACTATTACCAGGTTTCCTGGCGGAAGGGCGCGTCTGGTGCCTTTACGCCGCTAACGGGCGAGGTACATCGTCATTACGCTCATATGGTGGGCAGCGACCTGGTGCTCACCCCCTACGTCCTGGGCCCTCAAACTGTCAATGGCGTTCCAAACCTTTTCGAGATTCCCCCGGCGCTTCCACCGCTCGGCCAATGGAGTATCCCAGATGCGGTCGAGAACACGACTAGCGCCAAGTTTCCGACCGCGACATTGGCGCCGGCGGCCGAGCACGGTAAATACCAGCTTAAGTTGGATCTCTTCGATATCAATGGCGCTCCTGTGAATATCGCCGCGAAAGGGATCAAATACGTTATCCCGACTTCGACCGATCTATCAGGAACGATCAACACCGAAGACGCGAACCTGCTCGGACTGGTCAGCGGCAACAGCTTTATCATGACGCTGCATCTCGATAACAACCCTTGTAATGACGCCGTAATCGACGCGCCGACGCTGAATGGCAATGCCGCGGGCGACGACTGTGGTGTGCTGGACTACGACCCTGCGGCAGCGGGGTCGGTGGTCATGCAATGGAAGGCGTCTCATCCTAACGGCCTCGGCTCTGACGGATTCGCTACCTATAGTTTTGCGCTTTATCGAGGTGTTAACCTGCTGACTATCCCGCCGGCGCTACCAACTCTGCCGGCGTCCGGCCGGGCCATGATCGGACCAGGAGGCTTCTCGAATACCCAGTTGGTTAGCGATTTACTCGGTAGCTGCACAGTGGCCGGATTCTCTGAAAACTTGTATGTGGCGGCAATGGCGATTGACGGTTGGCGGCGACTGTCAGAGTACGACCGATCCGGGGTTCGCGCCTTCGTGTTGTCTCCGCAAGGAGCCCCCTAGACGGTCGGACACTTGCCCTATAGGAGACCGTACTCATGTCCGCTCCACACTTACTATTTGATGCGCACCCCATGTCCATCTATTGTGGTCCGCCCCCCGTCTTCGGGTTCCGTGCGGGTTCGATTTCAACCAGAGTGTCGAAGAAGGCGTAATTTTCTGAGGTGGGGCTGACGAGTTCGTGGGTGAGACTATACGGGTCGCCTTCGGGAAAGTCTTTGGCCCAGGAGCCTTCAGAAATAACTACGACACCGGCTCTGAGATCCGGGTTGATTCGGCATTTGACTCGGACGCTTCCCCGCTCGTTGTAAACGCGAACGAAATTATCGTCGCTAATATTTCGCCGCTTGGCGTCCGCCCCGTGCATCTCCACCAGTGGCTCCGGTTCGAGCTGCTTGACTCTTGGCATATTGGCAAACGTCGAGTGAATGCGGTGGCGGCTGTGCGAAAATAGCAAGGTCAATGGATAGCGCTGGTGCAGCGGATTTTGCGGCGAAGCTTCGATGGGCTCGCGGTAATAGGGTAGTTCGGCGCCATGGGGCGCCAGCTCTTCATTGTAAATTTCGATGCGTCCCGAAGGTGTTTTGAATTTTAGATCCTTGAAAGCGACATAGGGCTCGCGCGGGCGGTTCAAAAAGACGGCATCCTCGCGCTGCACGCGCTCGAGGGTGATGCCTTCGAGGAGGGCATGGCCGCTTTCAATCATTTCTCTGAGATAATCTTCAGGCCTTTGATCGAAATACTCGCCCAACCGCATGCGCCGCGCCAGCCCGGCAAAGATATCGAAGTCCGCCTTGCTCTCGCCTTCGGGATCCACAGCCCTGCGCTGCATCTGCAGGAACATGCCGGCAACCAAATCATCTTTCTCGAAGATCGTGCAGGCCGGTAGCACGATATCCGCCAAATCGGCGGTATCGGTCATGAAGTGGTCGACAACGACGATCAGATCGAGTTTGGGCACGATCTCGCTCATGACTCTGGCGCGGTTGGCGGCAGTCTGGTTGAACATGTTCGACGCCGAAAGCCAGAGAGCCTTAACGGGATAGGGCCTGCCATGCTCGATGGCTTGCATGAGCGAAACGGCATCGAGGGTGGCCGCTTCACGTCCACCGGGCGCGCGAAATGAATTCAGATTCAATGGCGCGCCATAAGTTCCATCATGGACACTTATGCCCCCGCCGGGGACGCCGATGTTTCCGGTGGCGACAACCAGACTGGCCACGGCGCGCGCAGTATAATCGCAGTAGTACCAGCGATCGACGCCGTAGCCGATGCGTATAGACGCTGGTTTGCGCGACCCCAACTGCTCCGCAAGGGTGCGGATAACGTCAGCCGGAACGCCTGTGATCGCCGCCGCGCGCTCCGCCGGGTACTGGCGCGCGAAATCTCTGAGCAGTTGAAAAGCCGGCGCGCAGTCGATGGAAATTCCTCCGGCGAGGGTTAAACGATACCTGCCGGACAGCGCGGCGGCCTTGGTCGTGATAACGGGAGCCGCCCTTTGACAAACGCCGTCCCAAGCCATGAAAGAAGAGCCTCCGCCCAGTTTAACATCCGCCTCCCGCAGCAAGGTTTGGTTGTCGCAGCGCACCAGGAATGGCGCGTTGGTATGGCTTCGCAGGAAAGATTCGTCATGCCAGCCGTTTTCCAAGATTTCATACAGCAGGCTGACGGCGAGAGCCGCATCCGTGCCCGGCCGAAGCGAAATCCACTGGTTGGCTTTTTGCGCCGTGGCGGTGCGGTTCGGATCAACGCAAACAACTTGAGCGCCGCGGCGCTGCGCTTCGCTGACAAAGTGAAAGTCGACCAACCGGGTGTCGGCACCGTTGCCGCCCCAGAGTAAGATCAAGCGGGAGTTGACCGCGTCTGCAAATTCATGCCCGCCGGGCCTGAAATATGTCGAGGCCGGAATGCCGAACATGTATTCCAGCCCTTTTGGCACGCCATAATCGACGCCCCCCGCTCTGGACGCAGTTCCGCCGATGGCAGCGGCGAAGCGGTGCGCAGAGCCTTTGGTCAGCAATCCCGCAGCGCCGCTGCCGGCGATGAATGCCAACGAGCGGGTCCCATGCTGCGCCGCGATTGTGTTCAATTTTTCTGCGATAAGGTCGTAAGCTTCGTCCCAGTCGATGCGCTGCCATTTGTTCTCGCCGCGGGCGCCGGTTCTCTTAAGCGGAAAGCGCAAGCGATCCCGATGATATTGATATTCCAGCCGCGCCATGCCCATGGCGCAGACTCTTCGGTCGTATTCCGGCAATGGGAAAGTACCCGGTTCGATCTTTGTGATTCGTCCTGCTTCCACATGCGCGGTGATGCCGCAACGCGGGCTGGCGTGGCAGTTGGGATCGCAAACGGTTCTGATAAGGCGAGTCCCGGCCATGGGCGAAAAATTTATTGACTCGAAAATCTCCGGTTGCGTGTGACGATTCGTTACACCGGGTACCCGTGTTCGCGGTACCACTTCTCCGCTCCAGGATGCAGCGGCACGTCGCGCGGGGTAGCATCGGTGTCGTGCCCTAACTGGCCGACACCGGTGTAGGAGTCTTCCCAATATATCAGATCCTTGCGCGCCATAATGGCGTCGCAGATTTTGTAGGCGTCGTCATCCGGCAATGAGGCGCGGGTGTAGAGCGGCCAGCCGCTGTAATCTATGCAGGTGTGTTCTTCTCTGAGACTTTGGTAGCGCCCGGGCTTGATCGTGTATTTGCGCCAACCGAGATCCGTCAAATACTTGAATGTCGAGTCCTCGAGGGTGACCGGCTGCATTCCTGCGTCGAGGGCCGCGTTCAGCCAGAGCACCAAACCTTCGTCGAAGACCGCATCGACGGTGCCGTCGGCGATGGCTTTCATGCGCCGCGCGTCGCCGGGACCGCCGTTTAACTGGAGACTCCCGCCCCAGGACTCGATTTCTTTGAGCGTCATGCCATAAGCGGCGAGGGTTTGATCCACCAGCACGCGCGTCGAATGAGTCGCGTCCTCCCGAATGGAAACCCGAAGCGGATATTTTTTCTGCTTAATCTCGCCCAGGGATTTCAAGCCCGTGCGCGGGTGAATGGCGAAGACAAAATGATCCAACGACGGATAGGTGGCGAGTATCCGCACGGGAAGCGCCTGAGGAAACAAGCCGGTGCCCCGATAAGCCTGCGTGAGCAATCCGGACGGATTGATCATCGCTGCTTCCAACTCATTGCGGCAGACAGCGTGGGCGAGAATCGGTGAACCAGTGGACAGGCGCAGCCATGGCTTAAAGGATTCATTGGACCCGCTGCCCACGGCGATGCACATATCGCGCGGTCCATAGTAGGGGGTCAGAGGATTGCCGGCGATATGCAGGCCGATTTCCCATAGCATCAACGCGCGCTGAAAGTTTGCTCCCTTAGGCAGTGGTTCCATTTAATACCTCCGTTAAGTGATGGGAGCTAACATATTGATCCGTGACCAGCCGTGTCAATAGGAGTATTGAGGTTTCTTGTTTGCCACCAAAGACTGCGCACGGAATAGCCGCAACCAAATAAATCTGAACCGTAATGAAGATTCAGCACGAAGCTCACGAAGGGCTCGGATGCGCCAGAGCATGCATCAGCCTCAATTTGCCGGGCCGGTATTTATGCTCATAAACTTCGTGACCTTGGTGTCCTTCGTGGTTAAACTTCGTGAATGCATACCGGACAATTCCATGCTAGAAGAAATGAGTGATTCGGTGACACTTCCAGATGGCGTTTGACCTTCGAGAAATCTTCGCGAATCTCGCGGAAAAAGAAAAAATTAGAGGTCACCATTCACCGGAGGGCCGGGCCGTCCGGACTTTCAGCCGCGCCTTGACCGGTTGGACGGCGGGAAATCTTTCGGTGCTCGACGTGCTGGTCGTCTGCGAGCAGGGGATGGAAGACTGGCTAAAGGCGCGCCTTAACATCAAACCCTGGTCGTCGTACGGATTGCCGGAGTTGTTGGGACCGGCAATCGAGAGAGGACTGGTAACGCGGCTGGACGCGGTGCGCTTGCAAAAAGTGCATTTGGCGCGGCTGCGCTTGGATGACACCGGTGGCAGCGGCAAGAGCCGCGATGCGGAAAACGCGCTGGAACTATGCATCAGCGTTGTCGAGAAGTATTGGTAAGCGCGGAGCGCTCGCTATGCAGCGTTCAATATTCAAAATTTCAAAGTAGACTTCGACCAGCGGCCAGCTGATTAAAACCCGCCAGAAGCATCCCTGAACTGATATTTGAACGATCCCGATTTTTAACATTGAACTTGAACCGTCACCAAACATCGATGTCGAATTCGCAAATCAACTGGTTGCTGCTCGCCAACGCGGCGTTGGGAAACTTACTCGCCGGCACTTCGAGCCGAATTTTTTCGGTTTCCTTGCCGACCATCGCGGCGAGTCTGGGAACCACCATCGTGGGCATCTCCTGGGCAGTCATTGCCTACCAAATTTCACAAATCAGTCTGTCATTGATCTTCGGACGTATCGGCGATCTGCATGGCCGGCATAAGCTCTTCGCTCTCGGCCTGGTGGTTTCCTCGGCGGCGGCGTTGATGTGCGGTCTCGCGCAAAACGCCGCGCAGTTGATTGTCTTCCGATTTTTTCAAGGCATGGGGGCGTCCATGACACAATCCCAGGGGCGCGCTCTTGCGTTGGAGTCGGCGCCGAGTCAATCATCCGGCCGAGCTCAGGGTTTTATGACCACCGCGTTTCACACCGGTGTGCTTATTGGTCCGAGCCTCGGCGGTCTGATTATCGATACCATTCACTGGCGCGCCATTTTCTTTTTTCTTATTCCAATCGCGTTGTCCGCCTTGATGCTCACTCTGATCAACTGGCGGAAGGGCAACGTGCCGCAACGGGCGCCGTCCGCCGGGCCGCGTGAATCCATCGATTACCTCGGCGCGCTGCTGTTGATTGGCGCCACGGCGGCGCTGATCGCCACCATTGACCATCGAATCATGGAAGCTTTAGTCCCCGTGATGCGGGTCGTCCTCGTTTTTAGTCTGGCGGTTTTGGTCGCTGGATTTCTCTACCGTGAGCGAAATACAACGAGTCCGATTCTCGATTTATCGCTGTTTAAGATTCGCATGTTTTCGCTCAGCGCATTGGCCCTTTTATTGGTTGGAGTGGCGCAGGTGATGATCGGCTTCTTAATGCCTTTTTATCTGCAGGACGTGCTGCACCTGACGCCGTCCTTCATGGGATTGCTTTTTATCAGCGCGCCGCTACTTACCGTGACACTTTCGCCGTTGGTTGGTTGGGCGGTGGATAAGATCGGTCCGCGGCTCCCGGCGACGTTTGGCATTTCATTTCTAGCAGGCGCCGGTTTTTACGGCTCCTGCCTGCGCGCCGATTCTCATTGGTTGTCGGCGGTGGCGGTCTTGGCGTTGTGGGGATTGGCAACGGCGGCGTTCTTTACTTCCAATCACACGGCGATGATCACCGCCGTGCCCGAGCAACATCGGGGCGTGGCCACGGGCGCGATTTACGTCACATTCGGGCTTGGCACGACGATCGGCATCTCTTTGGGAATTCTCCTACTCACCGCCGCGTTCCGCTATTATAGCGGCGATCCAACGGCGACGCCGGCTGCGGCTAATCCTGCTTTATTCGTGCGTGCCATGAATTTCAGTTTTATGGTTGGCGGGCTGATGGCGTTGGCCGCCATGTTGTGCTCCGGACTGCGCGGGCAGAGGGCCGTTAAGGCATTATGATACTTCGTCGCGCCGGATGATAACCATAAATTTACAAATCAACGTGGCCGGCGGCGGCCACCGCTAGCTTTGCATCCGAACCTTGGGGCTCGAAACGATAGTCATCGCCCCTTGATGTACTTGACCGCTTCCGTTGCGGCAACGTGGCCGGTGATGGAGCCACGCATCAGTCCCGAACCACTCGGATAATTGTGGTAGAAAAATCCCCCCGTCAATTCGCCGGCCGCCCACAGACCAGGAATCGGTTCGTCGTCCGCGGTAAGCACCCGGCACTGCGGATCGATCTTCAACCCGCCGTAGGTGAACGTGATGCCGCATGCGACGGAGTAGGCATGAAAGGGCGGAGAGTCGATTGGCGATGCCCAGTTCGACTTGTCGGGATTTAAACCCGTCGTACATTTGCCATCGCGTTTGGAGAAATCGAATTCCACTGGCGACACCGCTTTGTTGAATCCTTCTATGGTGCGGCGCAGGCGGACCGGTTCGATGCCCAAACCGTGCGCCAGTTCATCTACGGAATTGGCAACCACGGGACGGCTGCGGATGTAATTGCTGCGCAGGAGCGGCACGGTTCTCTGGTCGAAAATCTGGAAAGCGATGTGGCCGGGTTGCGCAAGAATGCGACGGCCGGTCTTGGCGTAGGTGTAAACCTGGAAATCTTCGCCTTCGTCGACAAAACGTTCGCCCAGCATGTTTACCATGATGCTGTACGGATACGAATAGCGCGTGCTTTCATCCGAAGCCGCCTCGACATTGGGGCTGTCGCCGTCGATGACCGAAGCGTGGCAACCGCTCCAGTGGCCGAAGGGGCTAGCGCCGATATCGGTCGCCATCCTGATGCCGTCGCCGGTGTTGTAACGGGTGCCGCGCACTTTGACCAGGTCCCAATTCTGTCCCAAGTAGCGCGCGCGCATTTCCGGATTGGACTCGAAGCCGCCGCAGGCGAGGACAACCGCCTTGCTCCTGACGAGCTGTTTGCCGGCGGGTGTGGAGACCAGCGCGCCATTGACGGCGCCGCTTTGATCCTGGGAAAATTCCAACGCCCGGGCGCCGTAGAGCACTTCGATAGCGCGGCTTTCCACGTGTTTGAAGTGCATTTGCTGGAGGCCAGCGCCCCCGCCGCGAGCCGACACCGGGATCGTGCCCGAGCGCCAGATATATTTGCCTTTAACCTTAGCGACGTGGCTCATGTGCAGCTCCCATTCAATGCCGTGTTTGGCCATCCAGGTGACGACTTCCTCCGATCTTGTCACCAGCATTTCCGATAGAGCGGGGTCGGCGAGACCTTCGGTGACGCGCATGAGATCGCCGTAGAACATGTCGCTGGGATAAGGTTCCACGTCGACGTCCTTGAAGTCGATGCCGGGAGTGTCATTGATGATTTCCTTGACATGCTCGAAATCCTTGAAGGCAAAGCGGAACAGGCCGCCGGAAAATGCCGAGTTGCCGCCACGCCGCTCCTTGGGCGCGCGCTCTAGCACGGTTACCTTGAGCCCGGCATCGTAAGCCGCCTCGGCCGCCACCAGCGCCGCGTTGCCGGCGCCGATCACTAGGACATCGGTTTCACGTTCAGTCAAAGTTGCCACGAAATATCCCTCCTAACTCATTTGTTCAACTATCAATGAATTCATCCATATATAGACGTATGACAGCCTGCCTGGTTCAAAGTTCAAGGTTGGGAGGGACGTTGAACATTGAACCTTGAACTTTGAACCCCAAGTTCACGTAGCAAAGCCATAAGCAGCGGGCAAGAAGGAGCGTATTTGTTTTTGGGACTCGAGACAGCGCAGCGCCGCTAGAAGCTCCCGGGCCTTTTCGGGGCCGAGCGCCGGTTCGGCGCAGCCGATAAATTTGCCGTCCACGTCGGGGTCGTCCAAAAACCACGGCGCCCGCCCGCGCACCCGGGTGGCGCGGCTGGAAAGCTTGCGGCCGTCTTTCAGTATTACCGTTACTTCGCCAAAATCTCGTTCTTTCGATTCCAACGTTTCAAGGTCGGGATGAACTCCCACGTAGACTTTTTGCATGAGGGCGCGAACATCGTCTCTGGCGAGCACCGTCGGAACAAAGTGTTTGAGCTCCACCGACCCTTCTAGTAGGATCATGGACAACGTGAAATGCAGGCTGAAACGGGCTTCTTCTGCGGTTACGGCTTGAGGTTCTTTGCGAAGCGCTTGATGGGAAATCACATTGACGCTGCAATGGATGCTGTCGATCTGATTGGGCGTAAGCATGTGTTCCTGCTTTAAGGCGAGCATCGCTTCGATGCAGTGATGAGTCGCTGAACAGGATGGAAAACGCTTTAGGGAAACCCCCGGCGAGTCGAAGTGAAAGGGCTTGCCGAGCTTCAGCTCGCTCACCGCGCCGCAACCGAAGACATGGAAAAAGCCTTTCTTCGTTTCCAAGATGCTTTGATGCGCCGACCATCCCGCTTGGGCCAAACGCGCAGCCGTGATGCCGTTGCGGGCGGCGAGACCGGCGTGAAGCGGTTTAGTCATGGTGCCGAAGTTGGCACGCAGGCCGCCGGTCATGGAAGCGGCGATGCCGATGGCGGTACGAATTTGTTCTGGAGCAAGCCCGAGCAGCCAGCTCGCCGCGGCTACTGCGCCGAACGCGCCTAATACGGCCGTGGCGTGCCAGCCATGATCGTAGTGTGCAAGCGAGATCGCGCTGGCGATTTTGCATTCGACCTCGAGGCCGAGAATGTAGGCCGCAAGAGCGTCTTGTCCCGACCGGTCGGCGCTCTCGCAGAGAGCCCAGACGGCAGGCAGCACCGGCGACGAGGGATGCATTGGCGTCAGGGCGACGCCGCCGTCGTCGAAGTCTAGAGTATGGGCGAGGGTGCCGTTGATCAACGCGGCGTCCCCGGCGTTGGTTCTGCCGCTGCCATCCCACAAGAAAGACTCGCCGTCAACGCCACGCGGAAAGGTTTTGCCAAGCGGCTTCGCCAGTGCCATTTGAGTTCCGCCGATGGCCACGCCTAGGGTGTCGATTACATGCCGCTTCGCCGGGGCGATGGCTGTGCTGGGAATATCTTCTCGGTTAGTGCCTGAGAGGAAAGCAGCAATTTTTTCCGTCACATCCATGATCTTGCCTGCGACGCTCCTAGCGTTCGCCGAGAAATATTTCGCGAAAGCGTTTCCGGTGTTTTTCAAAGTATTCCGATTGCACGATGTCAACCGGAATCACCTTGACTTTACTCAGTTTCTGCATGACCGCGCTGGGGATGCCCTGGCGTGCTGAAACCTTGAAAAATTTGCCGGAAAGAAAATCTTTCTGGATCTCTTCGGAAAGCATGTGATCGATATAAAGCATCGCGGCGTTGGGATGGGGCGCTTTTGCCGCAATGCCCATCAAATTGGTGCCGGAGACCGTTGGGTTGAGGGCGTGCCAATCGATGGGGGCCCCGGCGTTCTTGGTGGATTGGGTTTGCGGCCCGTAAACGATTACCGCCGCGGGATATTCGCCGGCCGCGACGAGTTGCGTCATTAGCGTGTGGCCGTGGCGAATGACGTAATTCTGCTCCGCCAGGCGCCTCATATAGGTCAGGCCTTTTTCTTCGCCCCAGAATCCCATCATAGTTGAGAACCACTCAATCTCTTCGTCTTCCATGACGAGCTTGCCCTTCCATTTTGGGTCGATTAGGTCACCGTAATCCTTGGGCGCTTCCTGGGCGCTCAGTTGGCGCGTATTGAAAGCGGTGACCATCGGGTTGACGTAGTAGGCCGTCCAGCGCCCGTCTTTGTCTTTGAACGCCGGATCGAAGAACCTTCTTTCTGGGGATTCGTATCTGCCTATCAGCCCGCGCTTGAGAAGTTGGTAGTACTGAAAACCACTGACGCCGATGACGTCGACTAGATGGGTATTGGCTCGCGCCTCGTTCTCAATGCGGGTGTAAAGCCGCTCGCTGGTGGCGCGATAAAGCGCCGGTTCAATGAAGGGGTATTTTTCCTTGAAGCGCTGAATGATCTGCATATGTTCTGGGACCGCCAGCAGACCGTATATTTGCACCTTGCCTTCCTTTTTCGCCCCTTCGATGATCGCCTCGCGCTTGATCTCCTGCGCCGCCGCGTTAACGACGCTGAGCCAGTGAGTGGCGCCCGCAAACAGAGTAGCAACCGTAAGGAATATCATCACGGATGTCATCTCATCCCTCCGTTCATGGCGTCAGATGATGGCGTCGATGGCGCGCTCCAGCCGCGCCGCGGCGTCTGCCAATTTTTGCTTTTTGCGCGTGAGCGTCTCCGTGTCTTTCCGCAGGCGAGCAAAGCAATTTTCTATCTGCCGTTTCACTTCCGCCGGAGCTGTACCGCCGATCAGCGTGCGGGCTTTGACGGCGCGCACTGGATCGAGGACCTCACGGATGCGCTGATTACCGAGACCGATGGGCTTGCCCATATACTCGCATGCCGCCTGATCCAAAAACTCGTTATCGATATCCAGCGGCTTTTTGCCTTGCTCCAACGCCTTGCGAACAAGAATAGCGGTGATCTGGTGCGCCGTGCGCCAGGAAAGATTACACTCGCGAACGATGGCGCCGGCCAGGTCGGTGGCAAGGGCCCAGAAATCCAGGGCGCGTCGGCGCATGATTTCTTTGTTGACCGTCAGGGTCGATATGATACCGGCCCAGAGCTTCAGCGCCGCGCTGGTCTTGTCGAAATTTTGCAACGCCGATTTGACCGAGCCCGAGATGCTACGCGCATTGGTCATCATGGCGGCGAGCGCGCCGCTCAGCTGGCTCGCCGTTTCGGCCACTTCCATGAGCGAGTGGGGATTTTTCTTTTGCGGCATGATGCTGCTGGAGCCGCAATAACGGTCGGCTATTTCGACGAAATTGAACTCGTTGGAGCAAAATATATAAATCGTGTCTGTTGACCACGCGACATTCAACATGAGTATCGCGATGGCGGTCAGCGATTCGATTACGAAATCGCGACCGCCGTTGGCGTCGCGCACGTTATCGCAGACGCCGTCGAATCCAAGTAATTCCGCGGTGCGCACCCGATTCATTGAAAAATCCGAACCGGTGCCGATACCGGCTCCAGCGGAGCTGATATTGGTTCGGTCGTAGGCGCCGACAAGGCGCTCGAAATCCCTTTCCAACGGCAGCGCCCACGCCACCAAATAGTGGGCGAAGGTCCCGATCTGCGCCTGCTGCATCATGGTGTAGGTGGGAAGCACCGTTTCGAGGTGTTGTTCCGCGAGCGTTAGATAAGCGCTGCGGCACTCCAAGTCGGCTTCCATGACGGATAGCAGTTTCTCGCGGATGCCGATGCGTGCCGACACTGAATTCAAGTCCCCCGAGCTTCGCCCCAGATGGATTTTGCCGCCGATTTCCTCGCCGAGCTTTTCAATGAGGTACGCCTCGCCCGAAAATAGGCCATGACCGCCTTCGCCGCGCAGGTCCTCCCCGCCCTTTTCCTCCATTTCTCGGAAAGCCTGGAGAATGGCCCTGCCGTCACTGTTTGGAATTAAGTGTTCCTCGATCAACATAACGGCGTGCGCCTTATCGAACATATGGTAAGCGTGCAGAAGGGGCTGTGTTCTCTCGGCGCTGCCTACTTTGTGCGCGATCTGCGATGGGTCCGCGTCTTCCTTCAAGCGCGCCCCGGCTTTGCGGTAAATCTCGCCTGGCGCGACTATTCCGTAAAGATCTGAATGTGCCATAGCGCAACCTGATTACTACAAAGCTCAAGAGTAGGTAGTCCGGAGACTACTAAGGGATGAGCGCTGGAGCCTAGACGCGCCTTTCAAACCGTTTAAGCCGTTTATAACGTAGTGGACGAATCGAACTCTTCTATCCTCCACATGCTACACCTGCCACGACGCCGCCAACTCCAGTGTGTTTCCGTCGACATCTTGAACCTCGAATCTTCCGCCGCCCAGACTTTTTTTAGATGGAAATCCGGCAGCTGTCTTTTCCGGGTCCTTCACTTCGAGACCCATGAGCAAGAGTTTACAGAAGCCGGTACCCCGTTGTTTGACGAAAGATGCGCTGATGGTGCCGTCGGAAAGCACCACTTCGTTCTCGGAGCGTTGCAACTCCTTTAATTCGAAAGCCGTCTTATAGAACGTTCCCGATCTCGCCGGATTGGAGGCCTCGATGGCGACATGCCGCACTGTCGGCGGGGTCAGATCGTCGGTAGTGCGAAATCCTTCTTCCGATACGTCCACGGGATGGCCGTCCATGTCTAGAAAACGGTACTCTGCATAACGGCCATCTTGCGGTCGTTGCCCCCATTGGCAATTGGGCAGAGCGGCGGTAATGCGCTGTTTGGCTTCATCCATAGTACCCACGTGGAAGCCGAAGTGATCGTAACCGATCCATCTCGCCTCGGTATTTTCGCGGTGTTTCAGCATGGCAAGCATGATGAGGCCGTCCGATGTGTACAACGATCCGGACGGCGAGCGGCGAAGGAGACTGAAGCCGAGATTGTTCTGGTAAAAGTCGAGAAGCCGATCCGGGTCTCGGGTAAAAAGAGCAACATGTTTGAAAGCGCCTTTCATAACGATCGCCTCCCGAGAATCAAGATGGCCATGATCATTCTACACCGGCCGGCCAAGTGTCAAGACGCTAGTGAAAGAAAATCCGAAAACCGAATGTCGAAACCGGCGACGCGGACCGAAACTAACCCGAAAAATTGAATCGAATTAGCAAATCCGACCGCTTGTTTGATTCACCTGATTTTTGATCAGTTAAGAATTGTTTCGGACTTCGAGTTTTGAATTCATAATTTGTGCATGCACGGCGTGTTTTACAACCTGGCGGGAGATCAGTGGGTCATGTTTGTCCAATCGCGATTACGCACCACGAGCGCCATCGCCGCCATAGACTTTCGCGACGTCGCAGTGTATGGCTAGGGTTCCGTCTCACCCCTCATGCCGGAAGAAAACATAGCCAATACCTCAATTCTAAAACGCTACGGCCTGGTGGTTCTGGCTTTTCTCCACATCGCCGTGGGCCGCGGACTGCACGGCACTTTCGGCGTCTTCTTTGTCGCCATGTTGGATTCCTTTGGTTGGTCGCGCGCCGCGACAGCAGGCGCGATTTCCTTGGCGATCATCTTTGAAGGCGCCTGTCTGCCCTGGGCGGGCGGCTTGATCGATCGTATCGGGGGACGTAAAACGCTCATGCTCGGCGGGCTCATACTGGCCGTTGGACTCAGTTTCAGCTCGACGATCTCGGCGATCTGGCAGTTCTATTTTTGGGTGGGCATCGTGAGCGCCGCCGGGATCGCGTTGATCGGCATGGTGCCTCATGTCGCCATTCTAACGCGCGAGTTCCCCAAACGTCGCGGCACTGCTCTCGGCATTGCCTGGGCCGGTGGCGGCGTCGGTATCGTCCTTTTAGTCCCTGTAACCCAGTTGATGATCGACAACTGGAGCTGGCCGACGGCATATATCGGGCTGGCGGCGATAACTTTATTGCTTGTGGTTCCGCCGGTGCAGTTTTTTCTGCCGAACGGCGAAAGGCCGACCCCGACGAAGACCACCAGTGTCAAGGCGCCGGTTGGCGCGCACCAATCCTCCGATTGGACAGTGCGACGCGCGCTCACCAATTCGGCGTTTTGGTTGCTCTTCATCGCGCGCACACTGGCGAGCCTAGGCAATCAGATCATCGTTACTCATCAGATCGCCCACGCCGTAGACGTGGGCTATGCCAAAGTATTTGCCGCGGCGATTTTTGGCCTCATGGGCGTCATCAGCATCGGCGGACGCATCATGTTCGGCTATCTGGCCGACGTGATGCGGCGGGAGGTGGTTTTTAGCTGGGTGCAGATCATTTCCGCGGTTGGTACGTTGGCGCTGCTTGCCATGCGCGATAACACCGCGGTGTGGCTACTGTACATCTACGCCCTGTGCTACGGGTTGGGCCAGGGGTCGCGGGCATTGGTACTGTCGGCGATTTCCGCCGACATTTTCCACGGCAAGCACTTCGGCGCCATATTCGGCTTTTTTACTTTCAGCATCGGCCTCGGCGGGGCCACCGGCGCGTGGCTCGGCGGGCTCCTGTTCGATGTCACCGGCAGCTATGCCGTTCCCTTTTGGGTCTCGCTTGCATGTTTAATCCTTTCCATGTTTATCGTGCTTGGCAGTAGCCGCATTGTCATGGCGCAAAAACAGTTGGAAAGGAATTAAAAATGATCCAGCTCTATACTTGGGGCACCCCCAACGGGAAAAAGGTTTCCATCATGTTGGAAGAACTTGAAATTCCCTATGTAGTCCATCCGGTGAACCTCAGCCAGGGAGAGCAGTTTAAGCCGGAATATCTCGCCATTAATCCCAACAATAAGATTCCCACCATTATTGATGAGGACGGCCCGGACGGAAAGCCCTTCACGTTGTTCGAATCGGGCGCCATCTTGATGTACCTCGCGGAAAAGTCCGGCCAGCTCTGGCCCGCCGATATGCGCCGGCGCTACTCGGTCATTCAATGGCTTATGTTTCAGATGGGGGGTGTGGGGCCGATGTTCGGCCAGGCGAATTATTTCTATCGACTGGAGGAAAAAGTCCCCTACGCCATCGAGCGCTTTCATAAAGAAGCCAGACGATTGTACAACGTGATGGACCAGGATCTCGCCCCCAAGGCCTATCTTGCCGGCGAATATTCCATCGCCGACATCGCCACCTACCCATGGGTATGGCGCCATGAAATCCATCACGTGAAATTGGAAGAGTATCCGAACGTGAAACGGTGGTACGATACGCTTTCAAATCGCCCGGCGGTACGGAAGGGAATGAAGGTTCCCAAGCAATAAAGCGTGTAGGGTCTCGGGTCTAGAGTCTATTGTTAACGCTAGACGCATGACCCCGGACCGTGGACCGCGGTGTTGCGTCTTGCGCGGACTGTTTAACCGAAATACGGTCACTCGTAAAAGTTGAGTCATCAGTTGAAAGGAAATGAATATGGTCAAAGCGCAAAAAATCGAAAAACCCCGCGCCGAGTGGGGATCGGATGTCGTCGTGGATCTGCTGAAGGCGTTTGAGTTCGAATATATCGCGGTAAATCCCGGAGCCACCTTCCGTGGCTTGCACGACTCGCTGGTAAATTATGGCGGCAATCATGCTCCGGAGATGATTCTTTGCAATCACGAAGAAATTTGCGTCGCCCTGGCGCATGGCTACGCGCGCGCCAAAGGAAAACCCATGGCCGCCGCCGTGCACAACATCGTCGGCCTGCAACATGCGTCGATGGCCATCTACAACGCCTGGGCCGACCGTTTGCCGGTGATCGTTCTCGGCGGCACGGGCCCGATGGATGCGGCCAACCGCCGCCCCTGGATCGACTGGGTGCATACAGCTCTAGTGCAGGGCAATCTCGTGCGCGACTTCGTGAAGTGGGATGACCAGCCCGCCAGCGTCGAAGCGGTGCCGGAATCATTCATCCGTGGCTACCGTCTCGCCACCACCGAGCCCATGGGACCGGTCTATATTTGTTATGACGGCGATCTGCAGGAAAAAAAGCTGGACAAAGAAATTTCTTTTGCGTCCCTGGATCGGTATCCGGCGCCGCTGGCCCTGCAAGCCCCCGAAGAGGGATTCGACAAAACCATTGGTTGGCTGCTCGAAGCGAAGAAGCCGGTGATTATCGCCGATCAGCTGGGACGAAAAGAAGCCGGTTTCAAGGCTCTGGGCGAACTCGCGGAGCTGCTCGCCGCGCCGGTACTAGATCAATTTGGCAGGTTCAATTTCCCGGTACATAATCCGTTGAATCTTTCCGGACAAGCGGACAAGGTTATCCCCCAAGCCGACCTGATTCTTGCTTTGGACGTACCGGATCTCGAAGGCGCGAGCACCAGGAGGGCGCAGGAGAGAGGCAACAGAAGAGCGACCCCGCTTATTCCGGCCAGTGCGAAGGTCATCAACGTCGCCCTCGACGATCTTCTGGTGCGCGCCTGGGCGACGGACTTCAACAAGCTCCGAGAGGCCGATTTGATGATCATGGCGGATACATCCGTATTCTTGCCTGAGCTGGTGCGGCGCTTGAAGGCCGAAAAGAAACTGAGTGACTTGAGGGAGGATATCGATAGACGGCGCGCCGATTGGGGAAAAATCTACGAAGCGAAAAGAGCCGCGCTGGAAAAAGAAACTAAAACCAAGTGGGACGAAAAGCCGGTATCGATGACGCGGATTTACGCCGAACTCGCCGAGGCGCTGAAAGGCGAAGACTGGGTGCTTACCAACGGCAGTTCCCAAGGGAAGGAAAATCTCTGTTTGCCGGCCGCCAAGTTCAATCAGATTCTTGGCAAGTACAAAGGCGGGGGACTGGGCTATGGCTTGCCCGCTTCGTTGGGCGCGGCCCTGGCGCACAAAGCGTCAGGAAAGTTCTGCGTCGATATTCAGCCCGACGGCGATCTGCTTTTTACCGTCAGCGGACTGTGGACGGCGGTGCATCATCAAATTCCGCTCTTGGTCGTCGTTTGCAGCAACCGTTCTTATTTCAACGACGAAGAGCACCAGGAGCGAATCGCCATTGTGCGCAACCGCCCAGTGGAAAACAAGACTATCGGCATCCGCATCGAGGATCCCAACGTCGATTTCGGCGCCATGGCGCGCACCTACGGCTGCTGGGGCGCGGGCCCCATCACGGAGCCAAAGGATTTAATCAAAACGCTCCGTGAAGCCGTGAAAGTCGTAAAGCAGGGCAAGCCGGCGCTGGTCGACGTCGCGTGCCAGATGCGCTGAGGCCGAAACAGAGTTGACAGTACGATAGTGAGAATCGGTTGGGCATGCTAGAAGCCGGCGTTATCCTTTAGCGCCGCGGCGAAACTGCCGCGTGAAACCAGGCGTCTCTGCGAGCGACGCCGATTAGTTTTTCCATCCTTGCGTTTAACCGTTGGGCTCGCTCCTGCTACACGCGCTAACGCGATTCGACCATCTTTCTCAAGGCGGCGGTCATTCCACGACGATTTCGATGTCTTCTAATCCGACATCGGTAGCCGAGACCTCTTCGCCATTGGCGTCAGCTACCACCAGCTTTAATGCCACTTCCTCGTTGTCACGCTGCAGATTCCGCAGCGCCGCCGACACGTCAAGCTCCACGTCAAAGCGCTCATTCGTAGAGCTTTCGACGTGATGATGATCATGATCGCCGTGATCGTGATGCGCGTGGAGTTCGGTATGACCAAGCTTTGCACACTCTGGGCAGTCTTTCGCCGGGACTTGCGCTCGAACTGATGTGCCGTGACCAAGAAAACCTACCGCACCGGCGAACGCCGGATTGCCGACAGTCTTGGTTCGAGCGGTCGCCTGCGGCTGGTCGAAGAACGCCCGGATCTCCAGCGGCTTGGTCTGCATCTGCGTGCTCTTGATGAGGATCCGCGCAGTGGCCATTTGATCACGGATCGACCACGGCAAACGGAGTACGCTTACCTCCCATAGCCGGATCGGTGGAATTATGAAACAAAATCGCCGGTAACGGTAACCAAGCGCATCCGTCGATTCGACATCGGCGCCGCGTTGCCATTGGATAGTGAAAGGACGGTTAAAGGGTGGCAGCTCAAACGTAGCTTCCGATGCCGGCAGCGACCCTGGATGGCTTGTCTGCCATTGTGCCCACAGACGGTCCACGTTTGCGTGGTGTAGAAAAAAAATCGGATCGTACGATGCAGTCGGCACCGAGCCCATGTCACCGCCGGTACGTACGTGCACGGAACCGTGGACCCCGTTGATCTGATTCTGAAACGAGTCGAAAGTCGCCGCGGACATCGCCGCTTGAGCCGAGGTCGCCAGATCGTCATAGGCGGTCGTATCAATGTCGGCGCGGCGAGACGTCTGGCCGCCAGCGGCACGCGGACCACTGTATAATGGGTTCGATACGGTCGCACCGGAACGGTTAACGTAGGTTGGGTGGCGGCACGCTTCAGGGACGCCTGTCGACGGCCCTGACGACCAATCCCAGTAAGGCAACGTGATATCGCAACCGAGTGACCGCATGGCGTCCTCGAACGCCATTAGATAGGCGCGATGCCACGTGAAGAAACCAGGTGCTCCATGCCTGCAGTAAGCGGTCGGCGGACCGCCGTGAAAGCTGGCGATCTTTGAGAAACTATTGGCATTGCTACCCGGCAAAACGTACATTTGAGCCAGCGTTTCTCGCAAAGAGTGAAGCTCATCGGCACTCAAACAAGTGATGTTCTTTCGGTAACGCATGGATTATTTCTCCTCGTATTTCTGGCACTAAAATCCAGACTCGCTCGATCCAGACACCCGTCATTCGAATGCTGTCCGTTATCCATGAAGCGCATCAAGATGGAATGTTCAGAAGAATGAGCAAAGCCAAGGCCAGTTGATTCGGATCGGAGCTTCAACCAACAAATGCTTGAAACATCGGAAGAATCGATGCAATGAGAATTTTATTGCGGCAAACAAGTTGTCATGAACCGTATATTGCGGTTTACACGGTCATGCATAAACGTGTACGGAGATTAGTTGGGCGAGCGGGCTTTGATGTTGCGCGAAGTTACGGCGGACGCAGCCGCTCCTTACCGCCTGATTCTCAAGGAAACCGCTTCACCGCGAAAGATTCAAACTCCGAGTTTGCTTGCGAGATCGAGGAAATCCATTGCGACGACGTCGTATCGTCCCTCTGGCGGGACTGCCGATGCTTTTCCGGGCCCATGCTCCAATGGACGATGGACGAAGGCCGTGCGTAGCCCTTGTTGTTGTGCCGCTTGCAGATCATGGTCATGGGCTGCGACCATTATGACCTGCTCGGGCTCGAGATCGAACAGCTCTGGCACCAGGTGATATACAGCCGGGTCGGGCTTGTAACGCCGGACGTTTTCCGCCGACAAAACGCAATCCCAAGGCAAGCCGGCATGCTTGGCCATGTTGGTCAGAAGAGAAATATTGCCGTTGGAAAGCGTCGTGATCACGAAGCGAGATTTTAATCGTTGAAGTCCCGGAACCGAATCGGGCCACGGCTTGAGGCGGTGCCAGATTTTATTAAAGTGATTTAATTCTTCTTCGCTTAAGCCTTTGATCTTGAAGCGCTTGATTATCTCTATCAATGACATCCGGTGAAGCGCGTCCAATTTTGTCCACGGCAATTCACCACTCAAGACGCGGTTCAGATTCGGCCGATATACTCCGCGCCACGCATCCGCGAAGGCCGCCCAATCGACACTGACCCCTTTCGATTTGCCGAGTTCTTCACCCTCGGCGATTACGCTTGAACGCCAGTCGACGACAGTGCCGAAAACATCGAAGGCGAGAACTTTGATGGCCGTGGGAAAAGGATTGTGCATGATCGACTCCTTCGCAAAAATGCTTGCTTATTGAGCCTCCGATTGGCGGAGAACCAAGTGTTGTTAGATTGAACTGTTGCCAACATTTTTCCGTTGACGCAGCTCCGTGAGCACGGCGAAAAACTTTTCCGGCTCGCTTTTCGAGACTGCTGTTTTGTATAGGGCATAGCGCTCGTGAAATTGCCAGCGCGTCCATTCTTCGAGGGTTACCGGGAGTCCGCAATCCCGGCTGTTTTGCAGCACCGCCTCCGGTATTTGGCCCAGGGAATTCCACAACGCCGAATTTACGGGCGGCAACATTTGCGCTGTGCTACCGTTGTACCTGCGGCAAAGAAAGTTCACGTAGGCAACGAAGGCTTCCAGTTCTGCTTCGCTCTCAACCGGCAAATGGCAAATTATTCTACGCTCCTCCAAGGCAAAGGCTAACCATTGGTTTAGAGAAAGCTTGATGCCGGTGAGATCGAGCCTCATGCGCACGTGGAGCGGGACCCGGGTCAGCTCCGGGTAGAAGTCAGCTTCATGTTGAAAACGATAAAACATGGCTTCAGGGTTGCGTTTTTGCCGCGCGCGCGGTTATTTTCTCTAGCAACGGAGTAAAGGTCAACCGAATTCGGCAAGATCGTACCATGGCGCAAAACCGTAGGACCGTGCGTGTCGATTCTAAAGCGCGCTACAGGAGGAACTTATGGCAGTCGCCAGGTACGCGATGACATTTATACCGCTCAGCAAAGTGAAGGAAAAGGAATTCTTGTCACGCCCGCTGGGGTGCAAAGGCGTGGGATTTAGCTTCGTGCGTTACAAACCGGGCGAGGGGGCGACCTGTGCATCGCCATAAGGTGCAGGAAGAGGTTTTTATCACGGTACAGCGGAACGGCACAATCATCCTTGACGGCAAGCGTGTCGCAATGCCCCAAGGGACGATTGTCCGCGTGGCCCCGCTCGTCTACCCCGCCATCGGGCAATGATTCGAACAATGACGTGGTGTATATGATCTTAGGCGCGATTCCGCCGAAGGGTTTTCCGCTCGGCGGCCGGACGCTTCTCGGTGACGGAATTCCCGACCGGAAAAAGGTGCCGCGCTGGAGAAAGAGGAAGTAGGCGAAGCAATCGGCGGAGAAATCCGATGGTCGGATCGTACCGCTTGGGCGGGACATCGGGTTTGAGTATTTTACGCGATGAGTACATGGCTGCGTCTGACTTTGATAATCGGTAACTTGAAATCCGGCTTTAAGTCGCGGTATTAGACGTTGCGTCATGCAGCAAAATCCAAGTCAAACCAGCACACCGCCTCCACCCATCGAGCCCACCGGCTTCTTCACCGGCATCCAAATTCGCCCGGTGATAATCGGTGTAGTGGTCGACTACATCTCCACTCAACTCGCAATGGCGGCATTTATTTTCGGCTACTTAGCCAAGGAATTATCGAAACAAGGCGAGATGACTGAAGACGCCGTTGCCAAGTATATGTCAACCCCTGAAGGCCTTATGGCGGCGCTGGTTATTGGCAGCCTGTGCACCGCGCTGGGCGGATTTGTCGCCGCACGAAGGGCAGGGACGTTGGAAATAAAGCACGGCGCTTTCGTCGGACTGGGTTCGCTGATCGTCTCTTTCGTCCAGCACGCGATGCAAGAACAATCGATTGAGCTACCGGAGTGGTTTACCTTCGCCTCCATCGTTGCCGTGATCCCCGCCGGCGCTCTGGGCGGCTACGTCGCGGGGTTGTTCAGACGGAGCGGCGGGAACTCTTGGCCCCGACGCCCTATCGTGTAAAAAGTTACCTTCATGTCGATAGTGCAGTACCGGCGCGCGATTCCCACGGACTACCCGGAGATCGTGCGCCTGAACGAGGCCAATTTCATAGCGAATCTCACCGCAGAAGAGCGCAAGGACGGATTTCTCTCGGCGATCTTCACTGAGCAACAAGTCGCGGCGATGGCGCGCGACCTGGGGGTTACCGTTGCCGTGGTCGATACCAGGATTGTCGGATTTCTCTGCGCGATTCGCAATGAGTTTGACCATGGGTCTGAAGTGGTGGCGAAAATGATCGCGTCCTATGGGCATATGGAGTTCGAGGGCGTTTCACTGAGCAGCTATCGCTCTTATGTCTATGGCCCAGTGTGTATCGATCGTGCCTTTCGCAGAAGGGGGTTGCTACGGGGACTGTACGAGGCGCACAAGCAAGACCTGGCAGGAAAGTTTGAAATCGGCGTAGCCCTCGTTTCTCGCCATAACCGGCATTCTCTCGATGCGCATATTGCCGGGCTTGGCATGGTGGCGGTCGGCGACTTCGAGGTCAATGATAATGTTTTTGCTACCGTTGTATTTCGCGTACGCGAGACCAGTCCATAACCGGTTCGCCGCGGCTTGCAGAATCACATCCACTCCCATAGAATCGAGCCGCGGTCGCGATGTATATCGTGGCTGACAGATTCAGGATAGGAAGGGCAAGGATACTCATGGATGCAGATGCAAAAAAAACCGCGTTGCGCATGATCCCCTATGGAATTTATGTTCTCACCGCCGAAAACAAAGACGGTAAGGTGGCCGCCGCGACGGTCAATTGGGTGACCCAGACCGCGTTTCAACCGCCGCTCGTGGTCGTCGGCGTGAAGGCTGATTCCGGGGCTCACGCGATCATCAAAGATACCAAAATCTTTGCGCTTAACATGCTCGGCAAGGATCAGAAGGGACAAGCGTTTACATTTTTCAAACCCTTGGAACGCGACGGGAACAGCATTGGAGGCGAACCCTTTCGCAAAGGAACACTAGGCGCGCCGATTCTGGAAAACGCCCCGGCGTTTGTTGAATGTGCCCTCGTCAATACGGTTGAAATGGGCGATCATTCGATTTTTGTCGGCGAGGTGAAAGACGCCGGCGTTGCCGTGCCGCCATCGGGAAGACCGGATGACGCGATCTTGGCGATGCGGGATCTTGGCGAAAAAGTCTTTTACGGCGGATAGTTTCGCGCCAAAGTGGCGCTTAGGTTCAAGGTTCCAAGTTCCAAGTTCAAGGTTCAAGGTTTCGGATTGTCAGGACAGTCGGGGTCGAGAACAAGGACAGGAGATAAATTATGGCGAAGATTAGACATATCGCTTACCGGGCGGCGAACGTTGATGCCATGGCGAAGTTTTTCGTCGATGCCATGGGTATGAAGATGATTCAAAAGCGTAAAAATAATGCCATTGACCTGAGCGATGGATCGGTCAACATCACGGTCCTGCCGCTGCGCGCGGGTACTGCGGATGGCAGTCCCACGAAACAACCCGGCATCGATCATATCGGCTTCACGGCGGAGAACGATCAGGAGGTTTTCCGCATGTTGGAGGCCGCAGGCGCGAAGAAAGCTGGCGCGATAAATTTGGGCACAGCCTACTATGAGGACAAATACGTCGGTCCCGAGGACATCATCATCGACGTCGGCCACTGGCAAGGGGCGGCACCGCTGGACAAGTAATTCATTCAACGTTCAAAGTTCAAGAGTCGCTCTCGGCCATTGAACTTTGAACGGCATCGTTTTTTATCGGATCATCAATCGCTCGGCTTTGCCGGAGTAGTTGATGAATACGGTTTTTAGCTCAGTAAAGAAATTCAACCCCTCTTCGGCCATTTCGCGCTCGCCGACGCCAGTCGCCTTGGTGCCACCGAACGGAAGCTGGGCTTCACCGCCTATGGTTGGCTCGTTGACGTGCACCATCCCGGCTTCGACTTCTTCGACGAACTTCAAGATCGTGTCTATGTTCTCGGTGAAGATCGATGTGGTTAGGCCATACTCCACGCCGTTGGCGAAGGCGAGCGCCTCATCGAGTGTCGTAGCCGTGGTGACGGCGAGCACGGGTCCGAAGATTTCCTCCTTGAACACGCGCATGCTCGGCTTAACATTGTCGAAGATGGTCGGCTCAACGAAATAGCCGTTGCCGAGCTGCTCTGGCCTTTTGCCGCCCAGCACCAAACGCGCGCCCTCCTGTTTTCCAATGTTGATATAGTCGAAATCGGTGCGCCACTGTTTCTCGTCAACCGCGGGTCCCATGTCGACGGTTTCATCCAGACCCGGACCAATTTTGATTTTTTTTGCCCCGTCAACCAGGCGTTCCATCAGCGCGTCTTTGATCGCCGGGTTCGCGATCACACGCGACGTTGCCGTGCAGCGCTGGCCGGTGGAGCCGAAAGCGCCACCGTGGATGGCGGTGGCGGCTTTATCTAGGTCGGCGTCGGCCATTACGATAACGGCGTTTTTGCCGCCCATTTCGCAGGTGACTTTCGCGCCGCGCTGGGCCGCTTTGGCGTAGAGCGCGCCGCCGATTTCATTGGAGCCGGTAAACGATATCGCGCGCAGCACGGGCGAGTGAACCATCGCTTCGCCGACCACCGAGCCGGAGCCGACGATCATGTTGAACACGCCCGCTGGCAGCCCGGCTGCTTCGTAAATCTCGGTTAGCAGTGCCGCGGTGGCGGGCGTGAGCTCGGCGGGCTTGAAGATAACGCAATTGCCCGCGGCGAGCGCAGGGGCGCTTTTCCACACCGGTATTGCCCACGGGAAATTCCACGGCGCAATGAGCCCGACCACGCCGAGCGGGCGGCGGATGGTGTAGGTAAAGGTGTCGCGCGCTTCCGATGGCAGCGTTTTTCCGTGCATGCGAAAGCCTTCCCCGGCGTAGAATTCGAGCAGCGAGATACCTTTCATCACTTCGCCCTTGGCTTCTTTGAGCACCTTGCCTTCTTCGCGCGTGAGCGTGCGGGCGATCTCGTCTGCCCGCTGGCGCGCGATGTCGGCCGCGCGCCACAGCACGCGGCCGCGCTCCGGGCCAGGGGTGTTCTTCCATCCCCTAAATGCGGACCGCGCTACCTCGATGGCGCGTCCAACGTCGTCCGCCGTGGCGGCGGGAAATTCGGCGAGCAAGTCGTTGGGGTCCGCCGGATTGACGTTGCGCACGAGCCTCTGGGAATTAGGATGAAACCAATTGCCGTTTACATAGGAACCCGTGTGCATGGCCACCTCCCGATTTGACCTGATTGATAGAATTTGATTACTGCAAGGTGACGGAAAAATCCACCTTGCAATGAGTCTTGATTGCAACCCGGATTTTGCAGTTAAACTCAGGAGCCCGGAAGCGAGGTGGAACACTGGAGTAGCGAAGGCGTCCAACTGTGAAATTTCAAAGTCATTTTGCGCTTTTCGCACTTCGTTGTTACCAGCTTTAACGTTCCATCTAAGCACCGTTGATCGATGTCTACTCAAAGGCAGACGGCATCTCCGCCACAGGCGGATCAGCCTTCGGCTGAGACTTTGCTACGGAAAGGTTGTGCCTCGCGCTTCCTGTTGAGCGCTACTGCGGAATCCAGGCTGCAACCCAAGAAACTCGCGCATAGAAAAAGCCGGAGGGCGGCTACGCCGCCGCGCCTGTTAGAGAAAACGATGGCGTGATTGACTTAAAGGGCGGCGTTACGACGATTTCCGGGCCAGCGCCCGCAGTTCCTTGTTCCACCGCGCGTCGAGCTTTTCGTATTGCTCGGTGGTCAAGCCCTGCTCCGGATACCAACGCTTGAAGCCGTATTCTTTCAGCGGGCTGCCGTATTCATATTGCTCCAAGACTTTTTGCCCGCCTTCGCCGAGGATGAAATCCGCCATGAGCAACGCAGCGTGCGGGTGCGGCGCCTGCGCTGAAACCGCAGTAGAGCCAGAGTTTGCGGGAACGACATCCATCGGTATCCACGCGACCGGCGCGTTGGCTTTGAGAGAAACTTCCACGTGGTTGCGGAAAGTGGTTGGCGACACGCCGACCTCTCCGGAAATCACGAGATCGAGAAGCGCCCGTCCGGAAACGTTGTGCACAGCCGGATTCTGCGCTCTTAGTTTTCTTAAATACTCTTCTCCCCTAAGCCTTAGCATTGCGCCGACGACCGTCACGCCGGTGTCGCTGCCCGCCAAACCGATCTTGTCCTTAAGCTCAGGCCGAAGTAGCCCGTCATAGTCTTTCGGCACCAGTTGGGCAGGGATGGAGTTTTTATTGTAGGCAAGACCGATATGGGATTCGCGGTCAATGGCCCAAAAATAAAGTCCCTTGGGCGCTTTTTCCTTTACATGCTCCGGGTATTTAGCCTGCATCGGAAAATAGAAAGGCACGAGCAGCTTGTTGTCGCGCAAGAGCTTTAGGAGCGGCAAAGTGGTTTCGATGGTATCGACGATGGGGCGGTTGGCCTGGGCTTCCGCTATAATTCTCGCACCGAGCTCCTGGCGCGTGCCGCGGTAGACTTCGACTTTGACTCCGGAATACTTCGCCTCGAAGGCGTTGGCCAATTCCTTGTAAGAGCCGCCCGCCAGCGAAGTATACCACATGATTTTCCCTTCGCCTTTGGCGCCGGCGTATAAAATCCTTTCGCGGTCCGGCCTGTTGTAGGCCGCGAGTTGCGCCAAAGGCATCTTGGATTGTGCCCAGCCGCTGGAAGCCAGGCTTAGCGCGATTAGAACCGTGCCAAAAAGGACTTTCATGATCTTTCTCCTCGAAGAACCGCTAACTAAACTAGCTCAGAGCCGGCATCAATCCGACTTTGTCGGCAGCTGATCATTTGCTGATGCCAAGCGACCTGGCCATATCGATGGTGCGCCGGGCGCGCTCGACGATCGGCCGGTCGATCAGCTGGCCGCCAAAGGCGATGGAGCCGTCGCCGCGGGCGTTGGCTTCTTCATAGGCCTGCAGGACCTTCTGGCAGTAATCGATCTCTTCCGCCGTCGGACTAAAGGTCGTATTGATGGCGTCTACCTGTGCGGGGTGAATGCAGGACATGCCGGAGAAACCGAGTCGGCGCGACTGCTTGGCGAAGCCGAGAAGCCCGGCGCTATCGTTGAGATCGACCCAGACGCCGTCCACGGCCTGCACATGCGCAGCAGCGGCGGCGACGACGATCGACGAACGGGCGTAGATCAAGTCTCTGGCTTCGCCTTCGCGCACGGCCGGCAGTCCGATCTCGCGACCAAAATCTTCGGCGCCGAAGAGCAGCCCGGCGACGCGTGGCGAAGCGGCCGCGATGGCGTGAGCATTTAACAATCCCCTGGGGCTTTCGATAGCGATGAGCAGCTTGACGGTGCCCTTGGCAAGTCTGTTTTTCGGTTCCTTGTCGTTGAGTATCGCATCCACGGTTCTGACTTCTTCGATGGTATCGACCTTCGGGCAGACGATCCCCTCTAACCCCGGCCGCACCACGGCTTCCAGGTCCGCATCCATGCGCGTGTGTCCGATGGCGTTGATACGCACGAAGCGCGCCGGCGAGCCGGGCGATTTCTCGCGGCCAAGGGATTCCCCGATATTGTTCCGTGCCGCGTCCTTCTCGTTGGGCGCCACACCGTCTTCGATGTCGAGCATGATGGCATCGGCGCTGAGGCCAAGCGCCTTGTCGATCATTCTTTGCCGGTGGCCCGGCACGAACATCCACGAGCGCAATAAATCCATTGGCGTTTCTCCTCCCGAATCTCATTATCTGAAGGATGAGGAAATGTCTAACATTCGCGTCATGGGATCTGTGGCATTCGGCGAAGTTGGCCTTGTCGACGAGAAAAGGATCTCTCCCCTCGTCAAACTGTGTGAAAACTCTTTAGGAGCCCTTCGCCGGAGCTCAGGGCGAACGGCTAAATGCTTTGATTTGTATGTCGTACATCCGTTCGTGGTGAGCCCAGTCGAACCATGAACGCAGTTTGCACACAGTCTGGCGGAACGAGAAGTTTTTCTTATCTTGCCGTCGAGTCTTTGTCCAATCCAGTTGAACGCGGGCGGCTTTTAGAGAATAAGTGAAATGACATGAAATTGAGCACGTTGAAACTTCTGGTGCCCATCGTCGCAGTGACCATCCAAAGCAATTCCGCCTCGACCATTATTCCGCCGTATCTCGATCATATGCGCATTCCCGTGGCGGCCATCGGCACGCTCGTTTCTCTCGGACCGGTTTTGTCGCTGCTATCGCGGCTGCCCGCGGGAATGGCGTACAATCGCTCGCGCGCCCGCACGCTCGTGTCCGCGGCCATACTCGCCATGGGCCTGACCAATTTCCTATACAGTTTGGCGACAGACAGCATAAGTTTCGCCATCGTCCATGCGCTCAACGGCTTTGCCTACGGCGCGGTGACGACGCTCTATATGGCTCTTTACGTGGATTCGCTGGCGCGGGATGAGAACCGCAATCATGCCATGGGATATTATGTCGGCGGCCTGGCGCTGGGTTATTCGACGGGAAATTTTTTTGGCGGACTGATCGCCGACCAGCGGGGCTTTGCCGTGACATTTCAATTAGCCGCGCTGCTCTCGCTGGTGTCCGTGACTCTACTGTGGTTTCTCCACCGGCCGAATAAGACCGGAAACGGCAGGGTAAAGGAAAAAGACACGGCTAAACTCACATCTAAAGAATCACTTAAAGCTTTGCTCGAGCCCGAGCTGTGCGCGGTGGTTATGGTGGCGTTATTTCTCAATCTGCTGCACCAGATGGGCGGGGTTTTTATATCGCTGTACGGTCTGGCGGTGGGGATGAGTTTAACCCAGATTGGCATAATCCGCGCCGCCTATGCGGGCTGTAACGCCGTTACCCGTCCCATTAGCGGCCATGTCGTCAACAAATTCGGCCACCGCGGCCTGTCTTATTTTGGTTTCCCCCTCCAGTCGTTGATTCTGATGCTCGTGCCGCTATTCACCGGTTTCGAAACAATCTTGCTGGTATACGTATCGTCGGGATTCTTGCGCGCTATCGTCGTCGTGGCCAACGCAGTCGGGCTTGTGCAGGATGTTCCGGTGAACCGGGTGCGGCGTGGTCTAGCCTCGGGCGTTTACAACGCGGCCGGCGATCTCGGCAATATACTGGGACCGGCCATCGGCGGCTTTATCGCCCACGCGACAGGTATTGGCAGCGTCTTCGTCATCGGCTCGCTCGGTTCAATGACGCTGTTTCTGATAGGGGTACAGTTGGTGCGGCGATTGCGGCGGAGCGAATGGTCTAGTCACTAGCATCGATTTTTCAACAACCTTCTACTTTGAACCCTGGCGTGTCGTTCAATATGATTTCGGCATCCCCAACACATGCTGCCCAAGATAAGCCAAAACCAAGTTGTTGCTCACGGGCGCAATGGTCAGAAGTCTCGTCTCGCGAAATTTTCGTTCAACATCGTACTCCGCCGCAAAACCGTAACCGCCGTGGGTGGTCAAGCAAGCGTTTGCCGCTTCCCACGCCGCTTCTGAGGCAAGATACTTTGCCAAATTCGCCTCGGCGCCGCATTTTTCTTTGCGGTCGAATTTGCTCGCCGCCTGATAGCGTACCAGATCGGCGGCTTCGATGGCGGCATAGGCCTTGGCGATGGGAAATTGAACACCCTGGTTCGAGCCGATCGGCCTGCCGAACACGTTGCGTTCACTGGCGTATTTCGCGGCGCGCTCGACAAACCATCTGCCGTCGCCTACGGCTTCGGCGGCGACGAGTATTCGTTCGGCGTTCCAGCCATCGATGATGTAACGAAAGCCCATGCCTTCCTCGCCGATCAGATTCTCCACCGGCACTTCAACGTTGTCGAAGAACAGCGCGTTGGTGTGATGGTTGATCATGAGGTCGAGCGGCGTGACTTCAAGTTTTCCTTTATTTTGTTTCAAGTCAACGATGAAGACCGAAAGGCCGCGGGTTTTGTCCTGCAGCGCGTCATACGGCGTGGTGCGCGCGAGCAGGAGCATCAGATCGGACTGCAAGACCCGGGAGATGAAAATTTTCTGACCGTTGATGATGTATCTATCGCCTTTTCGAAAGGCGGTGGTCTGAATTCTCGTGCTTTCCGAGCCGGCGTTGGGTTCGGTCACGCCGAAGGCTTGCAGACGCAACTCGCCGGTGGCGATCTTGGGGAGGTAGCGTTGCTTTTGTTCTTGATTGCCGTGGCGCAAAAGCGTGCCCATGGTGTACATCTGAGCATGGCACGCGGTGGCGACGCCGCCGGAATGATTGATCTCTTCGAGAATAATACTGGCTTCGGTGATACCGAGGCCGGTGCCGCCAAATTCCTCGGGAATCAACGCCGCCAGCCAGCCGAGCTCTGATAGTTTTTTTACAAAGGCTTCCGGGTAAGCTTTGTTCCGGTCGACTTCGCGCCAGTAGGCGTCTGGAAATTCATTGCAGACCCTTTTGATCTCTTCACGAATCTGTTGTTGCTCTGTGGTCAGGTTGAAATCCATCGCCGCCTCCTATATTTAGCGCCTAGACTATAGCGCAATAATTCCACGTCCAATAGAGGAGGTCGTTATGGCCGTGAAGCCGGGCTGGGAAGGCCGTTTCTTTGAGGACTTCGAGGTCGGTGATATTTATCGCTGCCGTCTGGGACGTACGGTGACGGAAGCGGACAACATCTGGTTTACACTACTCACGAACAACACCAATCAGATTCACTTTAACAACGAGTACGGCAAGCGCACGGAATTCGGCAAATGTCTCATCAACAGCGCGCTCACCCTCGCCATCGTCGCCGGCATGGGCGTCGCCGACGTGAGTGAAAATGGTTTTGCCCTCGGTTGGGACGAAATCAAGTTGCCCAATCCCCTGTTCGCCGGCGATACACTTTATTCCGAATCGGAAGTCTTGGAAAAGCGCGAGTCGAAATCCAGACCGCAATTGGGGATCATCAAAGTCCGCAGCCGAGGCATTCAGCAGGAGGGCAAAGTCGTCATCGATTACGCGCGCAGCGTAATGGTGTGGAAGAAGTCCCACGCGCCGAAGGCGGATTTATTTCCAGAGATCAAACAAGGCAAGTAGTCTTTCGTTGAAACGTGAGGTAACTTTGGCTTCCAATTCAAAGCCTTCCCGCGCCCTGGACGGTGTCAGGATTCTCGCCTTCGAGCAGGTGCTTTCCGGTCCGTTTGCCACTTGTTTGCTTGCCGATATGGGCGCGGAAGTGATCAAGGTGGAGCGCCCCGGCGTTGGCGATGTGATTCGCTCTTGGGATTCGGTGGTCAAGGGTTTGTCTTCGGGCTACGTTTGGCTCAACCGCAACAAGCGTAGCATCACCCTCGATGTGAAGAAGGAAAAGGGGCGAGAGATTCTCCAGGAACTGGCGAAGAGGTCGGATATCTTTTTCGAGAACTACGCGCCGGGTGTCGCTGGCCGATTGGGACTTGGCTACGAAAAATTAAGCGCGTTAAACCCGCGGCTGATCTATTGCTCGCTTTCGGGTTATGGCCAGGATGGACCGTATCGCGACGTGAAAGCCTATGACCTACTGATCCAAGGCGAGGGCGGCATCATCGCCACCACCGGTTACCCGGACAAGCCAGCGCGCGCGGGCATCGCCATCGCCGACATCGCGTCGGGTATGTACGCGGCCATCGGTATTCTGCTGGCGCTTTATCAGCGGGAAAAGACCGGCGCAGGGCAATTAATCGACGTATCGATGCTGGACTCGATCGTCTCCTGGCTCGGCTATTTTCCGCATCACTACTGGCACGCCGGTGAGGAGCCGGCGCGGGTCGGCATGCGCCACCACTACGTCACGCCCTACGGCCCCTATCTCGCAGGGGACGGGCAATATGTCAATCTCGCAGTCGCCAGTGCATCGGATTGGGAAGTGTTCTGCCGCAAGGTTATCGAGAAGCCGGCTCTGCTCGAAGACCCGCGGTTTGCCACAGTAGAAGGGCGGCGCAAGAACCGCGGCGATCTCGAAGACACCATCGAGAGGATTTTTCTCGAACATGATCATCGCTACTGGCTCGAACGGCTCAAAAACTCCGAACTTCCCCATGGCATCGTGCGCGGCATTGCGCAAGTGCTTGCGCATCCCCAGGTCGCCGCGCGCAAGCTGATCCGCGAAGCGGAGTCGCCGATCGGCAGAGTCCCCGTGATTGCCAACGCGCTGAAAATGTCGGCCAGCGAAGCGCGCTACGACCGTATCCCCGCTTTGGGGGAAGACAGCGAAGCGATCCTGGGCGAGATCGGCTACGAGACGTCGGCTATAGAATCATTGAGGAGGGATAAAGTCATCTAATGGCGCAAGATGACTGAAGCTATTTGCCTCGCTTCACAAAGAATTCGTCGAAAAGTTTGGCATAATAGCCCGTTCTTGCCTCTTCCTCCGGCGGAATCATACGGACCTTTTCGCGGTCGATGTTGATTCGCGGAACCACATCACCACGCGCCGGAATCTTGCCGAGATTTCGAAACAGCTCTTGCCCTTCCTTGGACAGAACATAATCCACGAACAGCCGAGCGGAACTGGGGTGCGGCGCTCCCGCCATGACGCCGATGGGTACCAACTCGCCGTAAAACGGATCGGTGGTACGCACCCAGTCGATCGGCGCTCCCTTGAGCTTGAGATTTTCAATGTTGTTTTCGTTGATCGAAAAACCCAGCGGAAATTCACCTGCTGCGATCAGGGACGCGAGTAACGTGCCGCCACCGCGCACTTGAGGCGCCTGGGCTGCGAGACGTTGAAGAAAATCTAAACCTTTCTCTTTGCCGAAGTGGGTCATCATTGCCGCCAGAAACATAATGTTGTTGCTGTTCATACCCAATTTGCCTTTCCACTTTGGCAGTAGCAGGTCGGTATATCTCAGAGGCAGTTCGGTGGCAGGCGTCTTCTTGGTGTTGAACCCCACCGTATGGATGATCGGCATTACGTTTGTCCAATAGCCTTCTTTGTCCTTAAACTGCGGCACGTAGTGGTGCCGTTCCGGTGAGTCGTATCGCGCCAGCAGATTTTGCTGTCCGAGTTGATAATGGACGAATCCGAACCCGAGAACGACGTCGGCGAAATTCTTGCCGCCGCGGTGCTCGGTCAAAATTCTCTGCAACATCGCCGGCGCGCCGGCGCGTACCAGGTCCACCTTGATTTTGGGGTATTTTTTTTCGAACGCAGCTTGCACTGAGACGGCGTCGGCGGCGTTCATGGCCAGATAGGCAGAGAGTTTGCCTTCTTCTTTGGCCTTCTCGAGCAACGAAACCTCGGCGGCGAAGCTGATTGTGAATCCCAAAGCGACTGCTAGGATCATGGTCGCGCCCGCGCTAATCCTGTAGTTTCGCTTCATTGTGCACACCTCGAAGATCGTTGGACGAAACCTATCAGAATAGGGTAGTACCTAGTCAATCGAAATCTCGGCGTTGCGGGGGAATGGGCGATGCGAAAAACTATCGTCGGAATCATGGGCGCATCTCTAAATGATGCGCTGAGCGAAGCTGAAGCAGCAAAACTAAAATCGATGGCCAAAACTCTCGGCGCGGCAATTGCAAGCGCGGGCTGTATACTTGTGACGGGGGCCACCACGGGTCTGCCGGACTTGGTGGCAAAAGCGTTTCGCGCCAGCGGCGGCTTTGCGTTGGGAATTTCACCGGCGACCGATCGAAGGGAACACCTGCGTTTTGGCTTGCCAGAGGACGGCGCCGACGTCATCGTCTATACGGGATTTGGCTATAAAGGCCGCAACGTCATCAACGTTCGATCTTCGGACATCGTGATCATCGTCGGCGGCGCCACCGGGACGTTGAACGAATTTACGATTGCTTACGACGAGGGGAAAATCATCGGCGTGCTCGAAGGCAGCGGCGGCGTGGCGGATCATATCCGAGAGATTATCGATTTTTGCAAGAAACCGACCAGCGGCGTAGTCTTGTTCGATAAAGACCCGCGCAAGCTCGTGGAAATGAGTTTGGCTGCTTTCAGCCGGCGCCGAACTGTCCCGTAAGGGCTGATTAACAGCCGGCACTTCGGTGGGCGACGATTAGCAATCCTTTTCTAACTTTATCGCCGTACATTCGATCCCAGCCCTTCGCGGCGTCCTCTCGTGAATCGCCGTTAGCAGCGCGCCAACGGGTTTTACAGCCAACCAGTCAATCTCCGTCCTTTTTATGGGATTTTTGACTCGACTTGACATGGATTTAACATTGGATGGGCGTCAGCCGATGTCATGTCTTAGGAGTAGAATCCCCATGGGGCCACGCGTGAACTCGAACACAAGAAACTCCTCCAGGAGCCTTCGTGTCAAGCTGATTCAGCTAGTGCTTTTGGCTCTGCTGCCGGCGCTAGGGCTGATTATTTATGGCGCTCGGGAGCAGCGCCAGGACGCCGCTACCTTTGCGGAGAATGAAGCGCTGCGCCTCGCCCGAATACTCTCCGCGAGTCATCAACGTCTGATCGACAGCACCGGTCATTTGCTCGTTGCCCTGGCGCGGATTCCGGAGATCCGAAACCATCGAAGCGCCGATTGCTTTGCGCTACTTTCAGACCTGATCGAGGAATACCCGCCGTACTCAAACCTGGCCGTCGCCGACATAAACGGTGAGGTGTTCTGCCAAGCTCTTTCAGCGGACAGGCCGACAAATATCGCCGACAGGGCGTATTTCCAACGCGCCATTAAGGAACAAAGCTTGTCCATAGGCGAATATCAAGTTGGGCGCATCACCGGCAAGGCCGCGTTAAACTTAGGTTACCCCATATTCGATCAACGCGGCAGCGTGGCCGGAGTGGTATTTGCAGCCATTGATTTAGCCTGGTTCAACCAGATCATATCCGCCGGCGAATTGCCGAAGAACTCAACCCTTACAATATACGACCGGCAGGGCACGGTGCTTGCCCGTCATCCGCACTTTGAGCAATGGATAGGCAAGGCTGCCGGGGGGTCGCAGATTTTTGGAACCGTTTCCATCGAAGCCGAAGGGATCATCGAGGCGACGGGACTTGATGACACAAAGCGCCTCTACGGATTCACCTCGCTCGGCGCGTCATCGGGACAGCGCGATATTTATCTCGCTATCGGTATTCCGGTCGAAGTAGCGTTTGCCGGTGCGAACTGGACTCTAACCGTTAATTTGGCCGCTCTTCTAGTTGTCAGCGCGTTAGCACTTCTGGCCGCTTGGTATGCGGGCGATGCCCTCATTCTCCGGCCCTTGGGCGTTTTGTTAAATGCTACGGCGAGGGTTGCCGCAGGCAATCTCAGCACCCGCACGGGATTGCCGCATGGAGACGATGAAATCGGCCGACTTGCCGCTTCCTTCGACAAGATGGCCGAAAGCTTAGAGCTCGAGAAGGCCGAAGCCGACAGAGCCGATCTGCGCACTCATAAGAGCCTTGAAAGAATCAAGGCTTTACACGAGATCGACGTTGCCATCACTTCGACTCTCGATCTCCGCGCCATGCTGGAAGTGTTGCTGGATAAAATCGAGCTTGTGCTGCCGAAGGCCGTCACCACCATCAGGCTTATCGATAAAGAGAGTGGTGGTTTGGCGCCTGTTGCTTGCCGTAATATCGATGAGGAGCTATGGCGGGCCAGCAACCCTCGGCGTCCGCACGGTTTGGCCAAGCAGGTTTTAGAGACCAGGCTGCCGGTAACGGTCGCGAAAATGCAAGAAACTTCCCACGCCGAAAGCGACCATTTTGCCCATCAGTTCGGCTTGGTTTCCTATCTCGGCGTGCCGCTGATTGCCAAGGGCGAGCTTCTGGGTGTTATCGCTTTCTACACCAAGGAGGAGCATCTATTCGAGGACGAGGAAAAAGATTTTCTCGTCGCGATTTCGGGCCAGCTCGCGATCGCGACGCACAATGCCCAGCTCTACGACGAAACCAAACGCAGCGCGAGCGAGGTTGCCGCGCTTCACGCGCTGACGTTAGCGGCTAACCAGTCCCTCGATCTGGATTTGATTCTCCAAGAAGCCATAAAAAAGATTACCGAGATTTTTAATTTTGCGGCCATCCGGGTGTTTTTATTCGACCGCAATATGGAGAATTTAGAAATCAGAGGCGCCTATGAAGCCCGGCCCGAGTATTGGGCGAAAGTGAGTTCCTTCAGACGCGGCCAGGGCATTGTCGGCAAAGTTGTCGAGTCCGGAGAATCGTTCATCGTTGAAGATATTTTCACTGACCCGCGCTACGCCGAGTTGAGCCATACGCAGAGCGCCCGCAAGGCTGGCACGCGATTTACCGCGTTTCTGCCGATAAAAACCAAAGTTAAGATCTGGGGAGTCATGGTCTGTGTCGACGAGCAGCCGCGCACGCTTAAAGCCAACGAAGTCAGATTGATCGAATCGATGACCAATCAGATCGGCATCGCCGTCGAGAATTCAAGCCTCTACCGGCAAGCGGCGGCCAAGGCCGAAGAGCTTTCTTCGCTTTACTCGATTGCCGGCGTCGCCAGCGAATCGTTGGATATCAATGTCGTCTTGCAGACGACGATGCAAAAAGTCTTGGACACATTTGGTTTTGATGCGGCGCGTATCTATCTATGCCAAGGCGAGCCACAAGAACTGCATCTGGCGGCGGCACAGGGGTTTCCGGCCGGTATTCAGGTGGTCCGAAAGTATCGGCCGGGAGAAACTCGAATAGGCCGGGCATTTGAGTCTGGAGAGCCGACTTTCGTCGAAGATATGGAAACCGACCCGGACTACCGCCAAACGGCTCCCAACAGACTGATGTTCAAAGCGGGTTTTCGAAGTTCGTTTATCGTTCCCTTAAGAATCAGAGGCGCGGGCCTGGGGGTCGTGAACTTCTTAAAGAGACAACCCTACCGTTTCTCCGAAAGCGACCGGCAGCTGATCCACTCGATTGCCTATCACCTTGGTATCGCCGTGGGAAACGCGAACCTGTATTCTAAACTCAAAGAAAAGACCCTCGAGCTTGAAACGGCCAACCGTGCGAAGGACGAGTTCTTGGGGGTGATGTCTCATGAGCTACGAACACCGCTGAACGTGATCAAAGGATATGCGGAGGTCACCAAGGAGAAAACCTTCGGCGAGCTTAATTCGGAACAGGAGTATGCGCTTGAAAAAATCTCCAGCCATGCCACCGATCTCGCGCATATGATCAACAGTATCCTGCAGGTCACGACCATCGAGGCCAAGACGGTTAAGATAGAACGGCGTGAATTAAATCCATCCGATATTCTCGACGAATTACAGTCGGATTATCGAGTTCGCGCCAACAAGGCATTGGAGATTTTATGGGACTACCCGGCCTACTTGCCGCTACTCACGACCGACGATGAAAAGCTCAAGGCCATTCTGCAAAACCTCATCAACAACGCCCTCAAGTTCACCGAAAAAGGAACTATCCGAGTTTCAGCCCGTCATGTTTTGGATGCCCAGGCAATGGAATTCAAGGTAGCCGATACCGGGGTAGGGATTGCCCGTGACAAGCTTCCGCTGGTTTTCGACATGTTCAAGCAGGCGGACAGTTCGGCGACGAGGAAGCATGACGGCGTAGGTTTGGGTCTGTATATCGTGAAGAAGTTCGTGGATCTGCTCGGCGGACAGATTGCGGTGCAAAGCAAACTCGGTGAAGGCTCGACGTTTGCGGTCTCTTTTCCGCTCAATACTGCCGGCCATGCCCTGAAGGATCCGGCCTTCCAGCACTCCCGAAGCGCTGAAGCATAGTTCCTATTTGTTCCTTCAATAGGCTGTTCTTATAAGCTGAATAATCCCGCCGCGGTTTTTCCGAGCATGGCGGTCTTATCCGCCGCGGAGCAATGAGCTTGGCGGATCATCTCCAGGGACTCGGTGAGATTAGCCGCGGTTTTGCATTCCAATGGATAGTCGCTCCCGAACATGATGCGGTCCGGGGTGGTTATGTTGAAGGCTGCCGTCATCGCCGGCAGCCAGGCGCCGGTGCCGGCGGTATCGAAGTAGAGCCGCCGGAAAAGTTTTTCGAAGCGCTCGGTGAGGCCGAACTTCTTTTGCTCGGACTGGGTCTTCAAATAGCCCTTCATGTCGGCGGGAATGGCAGCGTCTTCGGTTTCGAAGAAGGCCATCATCCGGCCCTTGAGCGAAGAGGTGCCGCCGCCCAGGTGCGGCATGATAAAGCGCAGTTCGGGAAAGCGGGGTAGGACGGCGTTTATCACGCGAACAATCGCCTGCGTCGTTTCGAGGGGCCGGAAAACGCAGCGGTCTAAATTATATGTGGTCTCCGAACCCGTGGGCTTCGACTGCGGGTGAATGATGATCGGCAGATTGTTTTTCTGGATAATCTCGTAGAGCGGGAACATGACCGGGTTGTCGAGCTGGATATCGAGGTGGCACGCCAGCAGCGCGACGGCGCGCAATCCGAGTTCGTTGATACCGCGTTCCAGTTCGCGCTTCGCGGCATCCGGCTCATGAATAGGCAGGTGAATCGCGCTGCGAAAACGAGTCGGATGCTTTTGCTGGACTGCCGCGACGCCGTCGTTAAGCGCTTTGGCGACATCCGCTCCCATAACCTGTACCTGATCCGTGAGAATCGATACCGTGACGCCGGCGTCGTCCATGGTTTGAATATGCGCTTCGAGATTTTTGCGCGATGGGTGCAGCGTCAGGCTGATTTCCTTGGTGACGATGCGTTTGCCGCCTGCCTGGGCCGCCAAACGATCGAAAAGCACTGCCGGCATATAATGGTGATGAACGTCGACGATAAGTTCCGCTTGAGCCATGATCGGATTCACTCCTGCGCGTTTGATTCCGAGCAAAAGCCAAGCTATGCGTTTACGACAGATTGCGCAAGGGATGATCCCTGCAGGTATTACGCACCGGCGGTAGACCAGGACGGGATCGCTAAGGATGGATGGGGTAAACTTCAACCGAAAGGCCCGGGCTCGAAGGAGCCGGGCCTTTCGGTTTGGGTCGGCGGAATTGCTAGGAGGCCTGCCCTTGATGTTGCCGCTGTCCGCGATGTTCACCGCGGCGCGCGGCGAACAAGTTCTTCAATTGATCGCGCTGCTGAGCGGACAGGATAGATTTGCCGTTCTCTAGCGCCTCGACGCGCAGATAGCGGAGTTCCGTGCGGAATTTCTCGGCTTGCTGAATCTTGAGCTTTAGCTGAACGAGATTCGCCGGCGTTTCCTCCCTTAAGTTGGCGATTTCACTTTCCACGGTCCTCAGTTGCCGGTGGATCGGCTCAACCTGGGTCTGATAATGGGTCTTGGTTTTTTCCAGGTTTGCCACCTGATCCGCCGTCAAATTTAGTTCGCTGCGATGCTTCAGCGCCATGCTGATGATTGGCGCGCCGCCGCCGAACATTTGGTGCACACCCGGCCTTCGAACCATTCGCCCGTGACCTTCGCCATCCGCGTGAAGTAACAGCGGCACCGCAATAGCCGCCGATGTTAAGACCGCGCCGCCGATGAACCATGCCTTCACTCTGTTCATATGCTCCCCCCTCCTTATGGGTTGATTTTATCGAATTAGACGGCTCAGGGAATAAAAGGTTTACCCTGCTGGGAGGATCGCCGGCGATAGTGGGGTAATCTCGCACGCCATTGGCCCGGTCAAAGGTTCTCAAATCACGCCGCTGGCAGCGGAAACTTGCCCTTGCCAGCCAGGTTAGGCATCGCATAAGCTGGCGACTAATGGATTTTATGGGAGGGAAGATGGAAATAGAGAAAAAGCTCAACGCAATGGGGTTTAAGTTGCCCGATCCGCCGACGCCGGCCGCGAATTACATAGGCTTTGTCCGGGTCGGCAATCTGCTGATAATCGGCGGCAACATTGGCCGGATCAATGGCATCCTCAAACACCGCGGCAAGGTCGGCGACACGGTTACCTTGGAACAGGCCTACGACGCAGCGCGCAATTGCGCGCTCAATCATCTCGCGACCATGAAAGCGGCGCTTGGCGACCTCGACAAAGTCGAGCGCATCGTCAAGGTGCTGGGTTACGTAAACGTCGCCCCCGGATTTACCGACATGCCTAAAGTCGTCAACGGCGAGTCCGACCTGCTGGTTTCTCTCTGGGGTGAAAAGGGCCAACATACGCGTGCTGCGGTGGGCGTGGCGTCGCTCAGCCAGGATGCGCCGGTGGAAACCGAAATCATGGTGCAGATTCGTGAATGAAGCGCGATGCGCGCGAACATTGGCGGGCCGCTTGATTTACCAGGCCTCTGATATTACATTGAGATTGTCGCATCGGTGGTTGTGGATTCCCACCGCTCGACGAAGCCCGAGCAGACGCCGCCATCCTTTTAATCCGGTCCTGTGAGGCCGGGAAAGGCGCCATGAAAAGCTTAACGGCAATTCGCGCATGCTTTCATCAAACCTCCCGGTGAGCCGAGGGGTTTTTTTTTGCCATGACTCAAGAGAAACAAATCCTTTTCGAAGGCGATGAGCTGGCGCGTACCATCAATAGGATGGGCCATGAGGTCGTTGAAAAGACGGACGATCCGGCCGGCCTGGTGCTCATCGGGATTCGCTCGCGGGGGGTGCATCTGGCGCGCCGCATTGCGCGTAAGGTCGAAGAAATCGCAAAAATCGTCCCGCCCGTCGGCGCGCTCGATGTTACGGCCTATCGCGATGACCGCGCGCAGAAACTGGGACAGCGGGAAGCGGGCGCCGTTGAAGCGCTCGTAACGGTGGACGACAAAACCGTGGTCTTGATCGATGACGTGATCTTTCGTGGCCGCACAATTCGCGCGGCGATGGACGCTGTGGCCCAATTCGGCCAGCCGAGAAGGATCTTGGTCGGAGTACTCGTCGATCGCGGCTCGCGGCAATTGCCCATTCGCGCCGATATCGTGGGAAAGAACGTGGAAGCGGGCGAGGGCAACCGAGTGAATGTGATGCTCGAAGAGTCGGACGGTATTGACCAGATCTCCATTACGCGCTGGCAAGGCCGCGGCGCGCTGTGAAATCCCCGGAGTTGCGTTAATCATGCGCCACTTGATATCCATCGCCGATTTCACAAACTCGGAGATCGAAGAAGTCTTCGCGCTGGCCGATGACGCGGACAGATTGCGGCAGGAAAAAGCGGCCGGCGATCGAATCATGGTGACGCTTTTTTACGAGCCCAGCACGCGCACCCGGCTTTCCTTCGAGTCGGCGATGCATCGTCTGGACGGCGGGGTGATCAGCTGCGCCGATATGCGGGCGTCATCGGCGGCTAAAGGCGAAAGCCTGGCCGACACGGCCAAGGTGGTTTCCAGCTACGCCGATGTTCTGGTCGTGCGCCATCACTGGGATGGCGCGGTGCGCGCCATGGCCGAACATGCCGACGTGCCGGTGATCAATGCCGGCGATGGCCGCCATGAGCATCCAACGCAGACGTTGTGCGATCTTTATACATTGCGTAAGGAAAAAGGCGAGCTAAGGGGATTGACCGTGGTGGTTTGCGGCGATCTCAAGAACGGCCGCACGATCCACTCTCTGGTTTACGCTCTGGCGCGTTTTGGCGCCAACGTTGTAACCCTCGCCGCAGGCGGCATGGAATTGCCGCAATACGTCTTGGAGCGCCTGGAACTAGACTACGGCTACAGCTTGAGCCCGCTTGCCGCCGACGATTTGGGAGCGGTGGTCACGGCAACCGACGCGCTCTATCTAACGCCGAAACAGCCCCATCAGTTGGCGCTTTTTACGCAGATGGATGCCGCGATCCAGATGCGCCTTAACAGCATGGCTTCCGGGTTGCGCTACGACGCCTTTTATATGACGCGCAAGCAAAAGGAGCGGATAAAGGAGGGCGGGAAAGACGGTAACTATCCCACCATCGGCGATGACTTTCTCAGGGAAAAACGCTTCAAGGACACCGTGGTCATGCATCCCTTGCCGCGCGTCGACGAGCTCTCTCCCGAGCTGGACCGCGACAAGCGCGGCATTTATTTCAAACAGGCCGCCTACGGCGTGCCGGTGCGCATGGCGCTCTTAAAGTTCCTGTTCGACCGCGCCGAGGACAAACACCGGGCGGCAGTTAGGCCGATTTCATTATATGAAAGCCCGGAACCCCTTGGCCCTCACTGCGTCAACGCTAATTGCGTAACCGTTACCGAAGCCGGTTCGACGCGCCGGCGCTACGAGCTACTCTCCGGCGGCCCCGCCGGCGCGTTGATACTCAGCTGTGTTTATTGCGACCACCGATTCAAGGTTCAAATGGTCGGTCACGTGAAGTCCAAACGCTACTGCGCCTACGATATTTCCATCGCCGCCACGGTGCGGGACTGGCTCGCGAAAAACGAGTTAGCCGTGTTCGCCTCGATCAAGGAAGCGGAAGAGCTCGGTTACGAACCCTACAAGAGCGCCGGACAGCGGCGGGTCATGGAAGGCGGCGAGATTCAGGGGGCGATCGAGTCGATGAGCGCGGAAATTTTCAAAGCCTGTCGAGACCCGGACCGGCTGCTGCTTCTCGGCATTCGTACGCAAGGCGCGATTCTAGCGCGGCGCATCGCGAGGGAATTGGAAAAGCGCAACAAGCGAAAATGCGAAATCGGCGAGATCGACATCTACGGCGACGACGACGAAATTCGGCGCACTTCTCCCGCCGATCCCGATGCGGGGGCGCTTAATTTGCGCGACCGGGAGATCGTGCTCGTAGACGATGTCATTCATACCGGAAGAACGATCAAAGATGCGCTCAGCATGATTTTTCGTTCTGGCCGGCCCCAAATGGTGCGCCTCGCGGTGCTGATCGACCGGGGCCATAGGGAAGTCCCCGTGACGCCCAACTTCGTTGGCAAGCATATTCCCACCTCGGCGCGAGAGCGGGTGAGGGTCAAGCTGCGGTCGATGGAGGAGGGCGAAGGAGACGAAGCGATCATCTATTCGATCATTAACCCGAGCGAGAGCGGTGTACGGCCGCGGGCACAAAACACCGCCCTGGTCCGAAGCAAATAGGGGAAGGATAGCGAGCATTAAATGAAAGCGTTTCTGGCGTTGGCGGACGGGCGCTATTTCGAAGGGCTGGCATTCGGCGCCGCAGGCGAAGCGGTGGGGGAGGTGGTATTTAACACCAGCATGACCGGCTATCAGGAGATTCTCACCGATCCGTCCTACGAAGGCCAGCTGGTCGCCATGACCTATCCGCAGATCGGCAATGTCGGCGTAAATCCCGAAGACGTGGAGTCGAAGCGACCCCATACCAAAGGATTCATCGTCAAGGACTACACTGCGCGACCGAGCAATTGGCGCGCCGCACAGCCGCTGCATGAATACATGAAGCAGCATGGAATCGTCGGCATTCACGGCGTCGACACGCGCGCGCTGGTGCGCCACCTGCGCGATCATGGTTCTCAGGAAGGCGTCATCACCACGGTGGATTCGAATTCGGCTGACGCCATCGCCAAGGCGAAAGCTTCGCCTGGACTGGTCGGGCGAGATTTGGTCAAGCATGTTACCTGCGCCGAACCTTATGACTGGAACGAAGGCAACTGGGAGTTGGGCGGGGGCTACAATAAGCGGGTGGCTTCGAAGAGCGTGCGGCGGGGCAAGAAAGCTGCGAGCTTTCAATCTCCCGCCTTTTCAGTGACCGCCTATGACTTCGGCATCAAATACAACATACTGCGCAATCTCGCTGAAAGCGGTTGCCGGGTGAAAGTCGTTCCCGCCGGCACCGCCGCGGAAGATGTCTTGGCCATGGATCCCGACGGCATTTTTCTCTCAAACGGCCCCGGCGATCCCGACGCCGTTCCCTACGCCAAGTCCAACGTGCAAAAGCTCATCGGCAAGAAACCGATCTTCGGCATCTGCCTCGGGCACCAGATCATGGGTTTGGCCCTGGGAGGCAAGACCTACAAGCTGAAGTTCGGCCATCACGGCGGCAACCAGCCGGTGATGGACATGACCACGAGAAAAGTCGAGATCACCGCCCAGAATCATGGCTTTGCCGTGGACGCAGACTCCCTCCCGGCCGCGGTGGCAGTCACCCATCTGAATTTGAACGACAACACGGTGGAGGGGTTGGCGCATAAAGAGTTGCCGATTTTCTCCGTGCAGTATCACCCGGAATCATCGCCTGGACCGCACGATGCCAGTTACTTATTTAAGCGTTTCATCGAACTCATGGCGAAATTTCGAGGCGAATGATTCAATGCCCAAACGAACCGACATCAAATCGATCATGCTGATCGGCTCCGGCCCGATCATCATCGGCCAGGCCTGCGAGTTCGATTACTCCGGCACTCAGGCGATTAAGGCGCTCAAGGAAGAGGGCTACCGGGTGATCCTCATCAACTCCAATCCGGCGACGATTATGACCGATCCCGGCTTCGCGGACCGTACTTATATCGAACCGATCACGACCGATATCGCCGAGAAAATCATCGCCAAGGAACGGCCGGACGCGCTGTTGCCCACCCTCGGCGGCCAGACCGCCTTGAATCTCGCCATCGATCTCGCCGAGCAGGGCGTTCTCGCGCGCTACGGCGTGGAAATGATCGGCGCCCAGCTCCAGTCCATCAAGAAGGCCGAAGACCGCGATCTATTCAAAGAAGCAATGCGCCGCGCCGGCATGGATCTTCCCCGAAGCGGATACGCCCGCAACATGCGCGACGCAACGCGCATCCAGCGCCGGCTCAAATTCCCGGTTATCATTCGCGCCTCGCGCACCCTGGGCGGCAGCGGCGGAAATTTCGCGTATGGTCCGGAGGATTTCAAGGAGGTGGCCCAGGCGGGATTGAGTATCTCGCCGGTGCACGAAGTCTTGATCGAAGAGTCGGTGCTTGGCTGGAAGGAGTTCGAGCTCGAAGTCATGCGCGATCACATGGACAACGTGGTGATCATCTGTTCCATCGAAAACTTCGATCCCATGGGCGTCCACACCGGAGACTCCATCACCGTGGCGCCGGCCCAGACTCTCACCGACAAGGAATATCAGCTCATGCGCGACGCCTCGATGCGCATCATTCGCGAAATCGGCGTCGATACCGGCGGATCGAATATTCAGTTCGCCGTGAATCCCAAAGACGGCCGCATGGTGGTCATCGAGATGAACCCGCGGGTATCGCGCAGTTCCGCGCTGGCGAGCAAGGCCACCGGCTTTCCCATCGCCAAGATCGCCGCCAAATTGGCGGTGGGCTATACCCTCGATGAGATCCGTAACGACATCACCCGCGAAACGCCGGCTTGCTTTGAGCCGACCATCGATTACGTCGTCGTCAAAGTGCCGCGTTTCACCTTCGAGAAGTTTCCCCAAGCCAAAGACCTGCTCACGCCGCAGATGAAGTCCGTTGGCGAGGCGATGGCCATTGGCAGGACGTTCAAAGAATCCCTGCAAAAGGCCATGCGCTCGCTGGAGACCGGGTCCTTCGGTTTCGAGCCTAAGCTGCTGATCGCTCCGGAGCGGCGCCAGGAAGCGCTGCAAGTCGTGGGCGAAAAGCTTCGTAACGCAAATGCGCAGCGACTCTGGTATCTCGGCGATGCGTTTCGCCTCGGCATGAGCGTGGATGTAATCTGTCAGCTGACCAGCTTCGATCCCTGGTTTCTCGAGAAGATCCGCGAAATCGTCTTGACCGAGACGGAGATCGAAAAGTTTCACGGCGACGCCGGCGCTATCGGCGCAGCCACACTGCGCGTCTGGAAACAGATGGGATTTGCCGACGCGCGCATCGCGGCGTTGACCGGCGCGCGGGAAAGCGAGATACGCGCCCTGCGCAAGGCCAAGGACGTCGAGGCGGTGTTCAATTCCGTGGACACTTGCGGGGCGGAGTTCCAAGCCTTCACGCCCTATCTCTACTCCACCTACGAAGGGGAGGACGAGTCGAAACCGACAGCGCGGAAAAAAATCATGATCCTGGGGGGCGGCCCCAACCGCATCGGCCAGGGCATCGAGTTCGACTACTGCTGCGTGCACGCTGCTTTTGCGCTGCGCGAAGAAGGCTTTGAAACCATCATGGTCAACTGCAACCCGGAAACGGTAAGCACCGATTACGATACCTCGGACAAGCTGTACTTCGAGCCGCTGACGATGGAAGAGGTCATGAACATCGTCGATCGGGAGAATCCCGACGGCGTGATCGTGCAATTCGGCGGCCAGACGCCGCTCAAACTCGCATTGCCCCTGGAACGGGCCGGGGTCAAGATCATCGGCACGTCGCCGGACAGCATAGATCTGGCCGAGGACCGCGAGCGCTTCGCCGAGCTTTTGAACCGGCTCGGCATCAAGCAACCGGATAACGGTATCGCGCGCTCCTATGAAGCCGCCTTCGAAATCGCCGATCGGCTCGGCTATCCCGTGCTGGTTCGTCCGTCCTATGTTCTGGGCGGCCGAGCCATGCAGATCGTTTACGATAGGGATGAACTGCGGAGTTACATGATCCACGCGGTGGCCGCTTCGCCGGAACATCCGGTGCTGATCGATAAATTTCTCGACGACGCTGTGGAAGTCGATGTCGATGCGCTAGGCGATGGCGAGGATTTCGTGATCGGCGGAATCATGGAACATATCGAGCGCGCTGGCGTTCACTCCGGCGACAGCGCATGCAGCCTGCCGCCCAAATCGATCCTGCCCGTCATCCAGGACGAGATACGGCGGTATACCGTCGCCCTGGCCAAGGCGCTTAACGTCCGCGGTCTCATGAACGCGCAGTTCGCCGTGCAAAAAGGCAATGTTTTCGTCCTGGAAGTCAACCCGCGCGCTTCGCGCACCGTGCCCTTTGTGAGCAAAGCCATCGGCGTGCCGCTGGCAAAAATTGCCGCGCGCATCATGGTCGGCAGAAAACTGAAGCATATCGGTTTCACGTCCGAAGTTCTGCCCAAACATATTTCGGTCAAGGAAGCAGTCTTCCCGTTCAACAAGTTTCCCGGCGTCGACACTATACTCGGGCCGGAGATGAAATCCACCGGCGAGGTAATGGGGATCGATACGTCCTTCGGGCTGGCCTTTGCCAAGGCCCAGCTGAGCGGCGGCATGCGCCTGCCCAAGAGCGGCAAAGTTTTCATCAGCGTGGCGGATGAAGACAAAGCGAGCATCGCTCCGGTCGCCGAAAAACTTCACCGCGTCGGCTTTACAGTCGTCGCGACCCGCGGCACCGCCGGCTATCTCGAGGCCCGGCATATTCCCGCCGAGGTGGTCAACAAGGTGCAAGAGGGAAATCCCCATGTCGCCGACCGGATCAAAGACGGCGATATCGCGATGGTGATCAACACGCCGACGGACGCTCATTCTCACGCCGACTCCTATCTGCTCAGGCGCTACGCGCTCGATTATCGGGTGCCGTACTACACCACCATCGCGGGAGCGCAGGCGGCCGCGGAGGCCATCGAGTATCTCGAACAAAAGGACTTCGATGTCCAGGCGCTGCAAGACTATGGGGCAGCGGCGCTGGATTAATTGAGAAGAGTTCAAGCCGTTCAACCGCTGCGCTCCGTTCAAAACGTTCAAACCGTCAAGAACTTCGAATACGATTTGAACGGCTTGAACGGTTTGAGCGATTTGAACGCGTTCGTAAAGTAAGGCGATCGAGAGCAGTGGAACTTCATGGCGATATTGCCGCGTGACGCCCATTTTCCCGAGTCCCTGTCCGTTAGGGACTGTTTGCGCGCGCTGGCGACGCCCGTCCGCTTTGTCAAAGGGATCGGCCCGAAGCGTGCCTCGGACCTTGAAAGCATCGGCATCATGACCATCGAGGACCTGCTCTACCATTTGCCCTTTCGCTACGAAGACCGGCGTGGCATCAAACAAATTCGCGACGCCGCCCTCGGTGCGCGGCAAACCTTCATCGGGCGGCTAGTCAATCTTAAAAAACAGTTCAATTTGCGCCGGCGCGCGCAAATGCTCAGCGCGTCGCTGGCCGATCAGACCGGCGCTCTGGGCCTGTTCTGGTATCGGGCGCCCGCGTATCTCGTGGAGCGCCTGCGGGAAGGCGCGCGGCTTTTAGTGCACGGTAGAGTTGAAGCGGATGGCCGGGGCGGAAAACGCATCGTTCATCCGGAGTTCGATGTTCTGGATGAAGAGGAAGAAGGAGAGGTAGAAAAAATTCTACCGGTCTATCTTCATCCTGCCGGTCTCTCTTTGTCTTTGTTGCGAAAATGGATCGATTCGGCGTGCATTGAATACCAGCGCTATTTGCCGAGCCATCTGCCAGCCGCCACCGCGGCGCGCCAAGGACTCATCGCGCCGGCGGCGGCGTTGGCCGAACTGCACCGGCCGCCGGCAACGTCGGATATCTCAGCGCTCAACGGCTATGCAACCGCGGCGCACCGCAGCATCATTTTCGAGGAATTATTTTTTCTACAATTGGGATTATCGCTGAGAAAGCAGCGCCGTGCCGCGGGCCCGGGCGCGAAACTGGCGGCACCGCGAGCGGAGCTAGGCGTGCGCATGCGCGCGTTGCTGCCCTTTAAACTAACGGCTGCGCAGGAGCGCGTGTTGTGCGAAATTCAGCAAGATATGGATTCATGCGCGGCGATGCAGCGTTTAGTCCAGGGCGATGTCGGCGCCGGCAAGACGATGGTTGCCTGGTTCGCCTCGCTGCGCGTCATCGATGCTGGTTACCAGGCCGTGTGGATGGCGCCCACTGAGCTCCTGGCCGAACAACATTTCCGCAGCCTAGCGGGCTATGCTGAAAGCTTGAGTATCAAAACCGCGCTGCTTACCGGCTCGCAAGGCGCCGGAGAAAGAAAATCGGTGTTGGCCGGCGTGGAAAGCGGCAACATTGAATTCCTCGTCGGTACCCATGCCGTGATCCAGGAAGGGGTGCGCGTGCCGCGTCTGGCTCTCGGCGTTATCGACGAGCAGCATCGCTTCGGCGTGGTGCAGCGGCTTTCCTTGCAGCGCCTGCTTTCCCCGGACTCGACAACGATTCCCGGAGCGCGCCAGCCGCATATGCTGCTTATGAGCGCCACGCCGATCCCGCGCAGCCTCGCGATGGTGCTCTACGGCGATCTGGATATTTCGCTGCTGGACGAGCTGCCGCCGGGGCGGATTCCGATTCGGACCAAAGTATGTTATCCGCAGGACCGCCGGGTGGTTTACCAAACGGTGCTCCGGGAGCTGCGCCAGGGACATCAGGTCTTCATCGTTTATCCACTTGTCGAAGCCAGCGAGGAGCTGACTCAGGTGCGCGATGCCACCCAGATGGCGCAAAAAATGGGCGAAGGCGTATTTAAAGAATTCGGCGTCGGCCTGGTGCACGGCAAAATGTCCAACGGTGAGCGCGACACGGTCATGCGCTCGTTTAGGGACGGCGCCATCGGCGTCCTGGTCGCCACCACCGTTGTCGAAGTAGGAATTGATATTCCCAACGCGACAGTCATGATCATCGAACATGCCGAAAGGTTCGGCCTATCCCAGTTACATCAGCTGCGCGGGCGGGTAGGGCGCGGCAGCGCCGCGGGTTCTTGTCTGCTCATCAATCGCGCGCCCAATAACCCGTTGGCCGTGCAGCGGCTGCGCGTGATGGAAAACGAGCATGACGGCTTCAAGATCGCCGAAGCCGATCTCAAGCTGCGCGGTCCGGGTGAGTTCTTGGGCACGCGCCAATCCGGTATGGGCGACTTTCGCCTGGCAAATCTGATGCGGGACGCGGCGACTCTCATCGAAGCGCGCAAAGAGGCGCAACGCTGGCTGCAGCAGGACCCCGAGCTAAGAAGCCCCGAGTCTGCGGGGTTGTGCGAAGTGCTAATGCACCGCTGGGGCCAGCGACTGCAATTGGGCGCGGTGGGGTAGGCGAGAAGATGCTCACCCCAGAGACGACGTTCGTGAGAAAAAATCGGCGCTCGCCCTTCATACTGGCTCAGTACGAACGCCCAAAATATTTGAATTACCAATAATGCCATTCCGTTCGTGCTGAGACCTGTATGATGGATGTCGAGCCTCACAACGACTGCTCATGTACAATGGGACACAAACCCATTGCATACAGGAGGCACTTCGATGAGAGGCGAACCATTTGTTCCAAGGGAGTACGATATTTTTGCTGGACTGGAT
>DATBLC010000406.1:0-6478 GCA_036555515.1 Binatia bacterium | reverse complement strand
CCCGATCTCGGGCTAACTATGGACCACGGGCTGAATCTCCTGCACCGGCTGTGCGGTGACTCGCATCGCAATTACGAGCACCAAAACCGCTAAAACACCCATCGCAAGTCCAAGCACAACGCTCATCGCCGCTGCTCCGCTGAATTGACCGTCCGACCAGAGAATCCAGACGACCGTGCTGAGTACGGCGTTATCGTTGATGTACAGTGTTGCTGCCATCGTGACTTCCCTGAATGACAAGAGGAACAGCCAAATCCAACCGTCCACGATCGGCGCCCATATTAGAGGCAACATAATCCGCCGCATGATTCGCGACGGCCTGGCTCCACTGACCGCGGCCGCGTCTTCCAAGTCCTTATGGATCTGAATCATCGCCGCATTCAGCGTTCTCGTACCGAACGTGATGTGTGAAATCGTGAAAGCAATGATCAGAATCCACACTGTACCGTACACCGGGAAAAAGCTGCCTCCCAATAGTGATATGTACATCAACGCCACAGCGATGATGATGTTGGGCAACGCCAGCGGAATCATAGCGATACGATCGAGCAACAGCCGTGCGCGCATCTGTGATCTCGTGACAATCCAGGAACTCATGAGGCTCAACAAAATCACTGCGGTAGGAGCGATAAGAATGAGTAGTATCGTATTGATAAACGACTCGGAAACCGTCGGGCTAAAAATATATCGATACGCACTGAGTGACACAGTACTCAACGCTTCCCAGGAAGGCGGCTGGACGAACGGCACGAGGGATACCCAGATCAATGAAGCGAACGGAAAAATCACCGAAAGGCCAAAATATAGTGAAACGAAGGCCAACCCCGCGAATCTCCAACCTCCTAACTCCGTTAGCCGAGGTCTATACCCCTTGCCCGATACGACCGCATAACGGTAACTCTTCCGGATGACTTTGGAATAATAATAAGCCGCCGCCAAGGAGATACCTAAAAAAATGATGCTGGTTGCACCGACTATGCCGTATTGTGGCAGACTGCTGGCACCCCTGGTCAGAACAAACACCCGACTGCTAAATAAATAAAGTTTCCCCGGAAGACCAATAATCAACGGCACCTCCAGAACGGAAATGCCGAGCATGAACATGTAAATGATGGCGGCAAGCAAGCCAGGCCAACTGAGAGGAATCGTGACCCGACGCAGTGTCCTGATCCAACCGATTCGGTTGGCGTACGCGGCCTCCTCCAACGCCGGATCCATCTTTGCAAAAACTGCGGAGAGCATGAAGAAAGCGATCGGCGTAAAACTTAGCCCTTGAACAAACGCCATTCCATACATCGTGTAGATGTTGACCGTAATTGGAATGTTGACCGCTTTAAGAAGCTGATTAAAAACGCCGATCGTAGGACTGAGTAGCAAAACCCAGCCGATGGCTTGAAGAAATGTCGGTATCAGAATGGTTCCGCTAATCAGCGAGCGTACAGCCATTTTGAACGGAATGTCTGTCCTTTCGACGAGCCATGCGATCGGAAATCCAAAAAGAAGCCCAAAGAGCAGCGTGAGCGAGGAGAATGTGATGCTATTGGCCAGAAGTTCGTAGGTCGATGGTTCGAACAAGACACCGAAATTGGCGAGTGTATAGGGGCCAGTTAAGGTAGGAACATCGGGCGCAAAGCTCATCCAACCGATGGTCACAAGCGGCGCAAAAACAAGGAGCCCTATGAAGATTGCGACTGCCGCACTGAATTTATGGCTCATGCGGATTTTTAGTTCTTCACATTGAGATCAGAAGACATCTGCTCGGCGGAAAATGGAGATGAATGTTAGAATCGGGAGAAACATCAATCAGGGGATCGGCCTTTACCTGAATCAACTGCTGGTCGACTCTGACGAGACACTCTTGCGTATCTCCAGCAAACATTGAAGTCTCAACGGTTCCGGAAACGACATTGACATCGGCATCTGCTCGACTTTTAAGGATCACTATGCCTTCCGGTCGAACCGCAACGACGAGCTTATTGTGTTTTTCCAAATTGAGACCTGGAGGAATGACGCACCGGAGCTTTCCGACGGAGCTATTAACCGAAACCGAGTTGTCGGGATGCAATTCTTGAACTTCCGCGTCAAAAAAATTGACGCGACCTATGAAGCCGGCTGTGTAAGATGTCTTCGGCCAAAGATATATCTCCTTGGGGTTTCCCTCCTCGATTATCTCACCATCTTTCATCACGGCAATACGATCCGACATCTGCAGCGCTTCGAGTTGGTCATGTGTGACGTAGATGGTCGTCACATTTAGCCGCCGGGTAAGCAAGCGAATTTGGAGCCGCATCTCTTCGCGCAGTTTGGCATCCAGATTACTTAACGGCTCGTCGAGTAAAAGAATCTCCGGCTGATGGGCCAATGCTCGCGCCAGGGCGACACGTTGTTGCTGCCCGCCGCTCAGCAGTGGCGCCGGTTGATCGGCCAACTCATCGAGCCGAACCAAAGACAACGCGTTCATCACGCGTTCTTTGATGGCCTGCTTTGAGAGTTTTTCGTCGCTGGATTCTAACGGGAAGGCGGTATTGTCGAAAACGGTCATGTGCGGCCAAATGGCGTAAGACTGAAAGACCATTCCGAGCTTACGCTTGTAACTTGGAACACAAATACCCCGTTCGCTCGAGAATACGATATCGGATCCAATCTTAATCTCGCCGCTGTCCGGATTTTCCAATCCGGCAATGCACCGGAGCGTAGTCGATTTCCCGCAGCCACTCGGTCCTAAAAGTGTGTAGAACTCACCCTTGCGAGTTGCGATGTTTACGCCGCGAACGGCACGGTGTGTTCTCTTTTCGCTGCTAAACGTTTTTGAAAGCTGGGAGACCGTGAGCATCTAAGGACGCAATTAAAAGCCGAGAAGCTTGTTGTACTCTCGATTGCGCCGTTCGTCCTCCTCCAGGTCACCGAACGTCACCATTTTTGCCCCCTTGCTTTCCATTTCCTGCTGGATTTTTTCAATCGGGGATCCAGGCACAAATGGGGACCCGTACTGCACGAGCTCATAGATGAGATTTTGCGCTTCAGACGTCGCCATGTAGGCCAAGACGATTTTTGCGATGTTTGGACTGCGAGCGCCTTTAGTGACGGCCTGAAGAAAATACACTGTCGGCTGAGGATTCAATCCGACGATGGGTTTCACCGGCGCTCCTGCGCTCTGCGCGAGGTTAAACCAAATGGGATAGTCACCGAAATAGACCATTGGCCGTTCCCCCGAAAACAACCGGCTCCTAGCTTCCGGAAAACGCGCGATTAAGAGATCCTGAGCGGCAAGTTTGCGGACAAAGTCAGAAGTCTTTTGATCACCCCAGACTCGGGCCAGCAACACTTCCTGCCGAGTTCCTAGCGGGTGAATCAGTTTGCCCTTCCAACGCGGATGCAGGAAATCTTCCCACTTGGTCGGCAGGTTCGCCAGATCTTCTTTGGAGATGGTTCTCGTATTGTAATACGGTACGTACCAATTGACACTGAGTGGCAGAGCGGAAATCGTACTCTCGACCATCTTCGGCGTAATGTGCGAAAAAGTTTTTGACCACTCGACGGGCTCGATTCCATTGCGCTCCTTCAACCTGAAGAGCGTCGGCGCAGTTCCGGTAACCACATCCCAACTCGGCTGTCGCCCGGCCTCGATCTCGGAGATAATGGTTGCGGTGTCCTGATCCATTCCCCGTGTTCCGGTAACGCGGATTTTCAAGTTCAGTCCCCATTTCGCAGCAATGCCCTTCTGGATCGCCGCCGCGAAACCCTCCTTCGCTGCCAAATCAGAGGGCATACGGACGATAGCTTCGCCTTCCTTTTTTGCGCCTTCGACGACCGCGTCCAATAGTTTATTCGAAGCCGTTGCCGCATCACTCTTCGCTATTGTGACGACACTCACCGCCGTTGCGCAGCAGATCGCCAAGACCGCCTTCGAGAGAGACCTTACGAGCAGCCGAACCAGCAATTTTTCAGCAAGCATTTCATTCCTCCTGGGGGCTACGCCGATTTGAAGACAGATCGCCTTTTCATGCGCGCTGAATCTATTCCATACACCCCATCATGTCAAATTTTTGATCGTAATATTGTCCTAAGTTCGTTCTCTCCTGCAACGATTTTCAATTCGCAGGAGCGCAGACCAAGAAAGTCCGTCGAGTCGGTTTCAACGGATGAAGATCTAGACATTTCACCATCTCTGGGCTAAGAGGGGACGTACAAAACATGAAGGAGGTGCCACATGCACAGCCGTGAATACGTGCAGGGAGACAAACGACAACAGGAGCGTAGTTATTCGCCGGCAGTTAAAACCACTGACGGTACAACCATTTATCTGGCGGGATTCGGTGGATTTCAGGATGCAGCGGGAAAAACGTATCCGGGAGATTTTGACGCTCAGACGAGAAATGCGTTTGACCGGATGCGCGAGACGTTACAACGCGCGGGTGGAACCCTGGACGATGTGGTCACAATGACCGTTTTCGTGACCGATATGAAAAACGGCACCCGTTTCACCGAGCTGCGCCGCGAATTCTTCAAAGAGGGTCGCTACCCAGGCAGTGCGCTGATCGGCATCAAAGAACTTGCAAGGCCTGAAATGATGCTCGAAATTCAGGGGATTGCGGTCATCAATTAAGAAGGAAAGCATTTTTATGGCTGACAATGAGACAAGTCATGTGCTGAAGGAGATTCGAAGTGAGCGGCTGGTGGAAATCGCAAGCGCCATCTGCAATGCACACTCTCCGACCGGAAGCGAAGCGGAGGTCGCGCGGGTTGTCAAATCATACATGGAGCAAGTGGGCTTGAGGGCTTCGCTTCAGGAGGTTGAGGAGAATCGCTTTAACGTGATTGGGGTACTCGACGGCACCGGCAAAGGCCGGACGTTGATGTTCAACGGACACATGGATACCTCCTATCCTTTTATGCTAGGTGGTTCCGGACGGACGGGAATGTTAGAGCGCCCGCTGCCTAGCAAGGTCGTGGGAGACTGGTTGTACGGGACCGGCATCGACAACATGAAATCGGCGCTGGCCTGCTATATTGGTGCGATCGAAGCCTTACAACGTTCCGGAACTCGGCTTGCAGGAGACATCATCGTCGCCGGAGTAGTCGGAGAGGTCGAGGGAAGTTCAATCAATCAATATCAAGGCGGCGGCTATCGGGGATTTGGCCACGGTACGCGCTACCTGATAGCTCATGGCGGAATGGCGGATTACTGTCTTATCGGAGAACCGAGCAATTTAAGACTTGGAATAGGGAATTGTGGAGCGATATGGGCAAAGATCACGACCCATGGACCCGTTATGGGGAGCTACAGATCGAAATGGGAAGATAGCGCGATCAGAGGCGCGGTTCGCGTGATGGAGTCGCTTCAATCATGGAGGACTGGATATCTCAGCCGCCATCCGCATCCGGAGGTTCAGGTCGCTGTTTCGATTTCTGCGATCGAAGGAGGATGGCCCTGGCGTCTGGCACGCTCGGCAGCAAACTGTTCAGTCTACGTAGATGTTCGCACACTGCCCAGCCAACCGTTGGTTCCTGTTATGCGGGAGATACGCGAAGTCGTCCGTTCAGTTGATCCGGAAGATAACACGTATCGGGCGGAGGTGGATTTTTACGCCACGATCGCGGGATCAGAGATCGACCCGGGAGAAGAAATTGTTCAGGTCGTCAAGCGTGCCCATAAAACGCTGCACGGAGAGGAGCCCGGCGTCAGATTTTCCCAGGCGACCAACGATGCCGCTCACTTCAGGCGCTACGGAATTCCGACTTTAATTTACGGTCCTGGAGGGGCCAGGATGCCGGATAATACGGAAGAACTGGGAGAGTGCGTACGCATCGACAATCTCGTGAACTGTACCAAAGTCTATGCGCTGGCTGCGATGGATTTGTGTAATCGGCCCGGCGTCGCATAGCCCGGCTCAGTCCTTCTTTTGTACTGCTTGGCTGATTGTTTTCTTCTTGGCCTTGGCAGCACGTTTGACTGAACGCGTTGCTGGTTTTGCTCGTCGAAGGCTCGCCCCATCTTGCTCTTTGAGCAGCCGCGATCTTCTTTGAGTTAACTGACGCTTACGTCGTATAGATTCATGGGGCAAATACGCGGCGTGGTACCGATGGTTTTCTGGGACAATGAAATTGCCACGAGCGAAAGATCGCTGCCCGTAGAGGACAGCTTTAAAGCCTTGAACCTGATACGGTTCAGCCAGATGCTGATCAGCCTTCGGCTTAGACTGCAAGAGTGAAAACCTTTGCGCCTTGCGCCTTTGCGGGAGACTGGCTCCCCAGCTCCACTCTCGCTGCTCCATACGGATCCGACACCCAAAGGTTGAAAACACGGGCGCGTCAATCAGGGATCACACAGGCGAGGGTTGAAAAACGGAAAAAGAAAAATTCTCACAGGAATGTCTGTGGCTTGTGACCTGGCTGCTAATGGACGACCTGACCTAGTCCGACGGAACACTCAGTCGAACGGCTTGAACCGCTGCTCTGTCGCGATTATTCCGCTAGT
>DATBLC010000405.1:0-4598 GCA_036555515.1 Binatia bacterium | reverse complement strand
TGCTGCGCTACACAGCGCCTGAAGTCTGGAGACCGCGACAAGAAAGGATAATTCGATGAGCCAGAAACCTGTCATCACCGTCGAAGACATCACGAACATCGCGCTCGCGGAGCGCCGGCCGGGCTGCGAGAAAGGCGTGCTGCACGATGACGCGCCTGTGCAGACGGCGATATACCGCGTGCAGCCCAGCAGCGGAGTTCCGACGCACCTGCATGCGCGGGTTTACGATCTTTTCGTCGGCTTGAAGGGGGAACTCGAAATCCGCTATGAAGGGCAGCACGGCAACGGCGTGTTCGTGCTCAAGCCCGGCGCGTTCTGTAGAATGCCGCCTGGCGTGCGGCACGAATTATCGAACCCGAGCAAGACGGACGAAGCATGCTTCCTGCTCGTGCAAGCGTCGCAGGAAGGTTTTGATTACGTCCCGGCGCCGTTCCGCACGATTGAGGCGGCGCTGCCGTTCTCGCCGCGGAGCTGAGGCTGGTGCGTGTTCACTACGCGAGCAACTTGTCTCAGTAGAAGATAAAGAGGCACAGGACTTATGCCGTCCGTGGAACAAAATAAGATTAAGCGTTCGGGCATTGGACTGCGTGCATGTGATCGCGATCGAGCCTTCAACGGGTTTACGTTGTTCACGCCGCTAAGCGGCGACGGCAAGGTTTACCTAATCGACCTCGACGGTGAGGTTGTCCATACTTGGCAGATGCCTTATCCGCCAGGCAACTATGGCTATCTCACCGAAAGAGGCACCTACTTCTATAACGGCAAGACGTCCGAGGATGCGACCCGTTTCATAAGCAACAAACCCTGGAAAGGCGGTGCGGCGTTGGAAGCTGACTGGAACGGTCGGGTTCTTTGGGAGGTACGCCATCCAGACCATCACCACGATGGCATAAGGCTGAGAAATGGCAACGTCTTGTTGATTTGTCTCGCTGAGTTGCCGCGCGATTTCATCCCCAAGATCAAAGGCGGATTGCCCAATACGGAACATCACGGCGCAATGTACGGAGATTATCTCGTCGAGATGACTACCAAGGGAGAAATTGTGTGGGAATGGCGCACGTGGGAGCATCTCGATCCTGTGACAGATTGTATTACTGCCATGCAAGATACGCGGGAGGCGTGGACGCATGCCAACGGCCTTGCCGAGCTACCGAACGGCGACATCGTTTTGAGTTTTCGCCACATTTCGACGGTTATCATCATCGATCGTAAAACCGAGAAAATTATTTGGAAGCTCGGAGCGCCGCCATTATCCGGCCAGCATGCGCCGACGCCGCTCCCCAATGGCAACCTTTTGCTCTTCGATAACGGCCCGCACCGCTTGGACCACTCGATGCCGTTCTCGCGAGTCATTGAAGTCGAATTGGCGACCAAGCAGATCATCTGGAGGTATCAGGAGCGACGAGAATACGAATTTTTCAGCCCTCGCATGTCGAATGCGCAGCGATTGCCGAACGGCAACACTCTAATCTGCGAGGCCGACTTTGGGCGCTTGTTCGAAGTCACGGCTGAAGGCGAATTGGTCTGGGAGTACGTCAACCCGTATTTCAATGAAGGGCCAAACGGGCTAAACAATCGGGTCTTCCGCGCGTACAGGTATAGCTCGGACGAGATCGCTAGAGCCAAAGCTGTAGGAGCAGCTCAACGGTGAAACGGCGATCGTAGCGAGGTGGTTCATGAAGCTCTACATCACCCCAGCCTCTCCCTACGCGCGTATGGCGCGCATCGTCGTTATCGAGAAGCGATTGGAGAATCGGGTCGACATCATCCCAGCGCAGACACGTCTTACGAACAGCCCGTACTACAAGATCAATCCATCGGGCCGTGTTCCGTATCTCATCCGTGACGACGACGTCGGGATGGAGGAATCCGCCCTTATCTGTGCGTATCTCGATCAGCTTGACGGTAAGCCAATCTTCAATTTGCCGACCGGTGACCAACAATGGGAGGCGCGACGTCTCGAGGGGCTGGCGAGAAGCATGTTGGACGGACTCGCAGTGTGGGGCCGCGAGATCACGCGTCCTCAAAACGAGCAATCACCGACAGTGATCCGGCACGAGGCAGATCGCAGTAGGCGAATGGCCGATCTGTGGGAGCGGGAGATCGATCATCCGCTGATGCACGGACCACTGAATATGGTGCAGATCACGCTCGCCTGCGGTCTTGATTTCAATGCTCGCGTTCCCGATTTTCACTGGCGGCCGGGCCATCCGAAACTTTGCGACTGGTTTGCTCCAATCGCTGCGCGCCCGTCGTTCGCAGCGACGGTGCCGCCAGCGCATCATTGAGAAAGCCTCACTTCGGATGCATAAATAAGCGGCCCGCCGCGTTGGACGGAAGCCTTAGCCGTCATGACGGATAACGAACCGAACTCAAACCAACGGAGCTTGTCATGTCGGGTGATTTAGCTGATGCCGAATGGATGGCGTTCATCGCCAAGCTTGAGACCGCCGAGGAGGAGTTCGTACAGGGGCGACCTGCGGCATTCCAAGCTCTCTGGTCCCATGCCGATGATGTTACTCTTTGCGGCGGTTTTGGTGGTGTTGAACGCGGATGGCAAAATGTCACGGATCGGTTGAGCTGGGTCAGCAAAAAATATTCCGATGGTACTCGCACCAGAGAGGAAATAAGCAGAATGGTGGGTGCCGACTTTGCCTATCTCGTACAGACGGAAGTCATCCGTTCCCGCGTGGCTTCTCAGGCTGAAGTGTCCACTCAGCAACTGCGGGCTACGATGGTGTTTCGCCGCGAGTCGGATGGCTGGCGCATTGTCCATCGCCACGCAGATTCACAGATGGCTACGAGGCCTCCGGAATGATTGACACACATAGGGCGCCATTTTGAATTGAATCGGGTCGCATAACACACAGGAGGACTCTGTATGGCCGACACTCTCACACCGGAAAAGTGGGAACGGAAAGAGAGCGCAGATTGGTGGAGCGCTGGACAAGCGGCGCGGCAGCAAAACTATGGAGCCGCGACGGAGATTATGCTTGACTTGGCGGGCGTCCAAGCGGGTAGCCGCGTGCTTGACGTGGCGGCGGGCACGGGCGAGTCGACGCTCATGGCCGCAGCCCGCGTCGGTTCAAAGGGCCGTGTCGTTGCCGCGGATGCCTCCGCCAGCATGCTAAACGTTGCCGCCGAGGCGGCCCGCCAAGCGGGCCTCACGAATGTCGAAACCCGCGTCATGAACGCAGAGAACCTCGAACTCGACAAGGATTCGTTCGACGCGGTGATCTGTCGAAATGCTCTCATGCTATTTCCAAATCCGGTGAAAGCGCTGACCGAGATGCGCCGTGTTGTGAAACCTGGAAGCAAAGTCGCCGTGATTGTTTTAGCCGCTTTGGAGAAAAATCCGTATCACGGGATTCTTCATGAGGCAGCTCGTCGCATAGGAAACATAGCAGCGCCGGCGCCGGGCGAACCCTGGATGTATGCACTGGGAGAGCCGGGAGCGCTCGAAGCAGTCTACCGGCGAGGTGATTTTCTAAATGTGTCGGTTCGCGCTATTCCGATACAGCGACGGCTCCCATCGGCTGCCGCTGCTGTTGAAAACATGAAAAAAGGTGCCGGTGATACCCGCGAGCTTATGAACCGATTGAACGAGGCTGATCGAGAACGGGCTTGGGCGGAGATCGCGGTGCAGTTTAAACAGTATGAAGGGCCGAACGGCTTCGAGATTCCCGGTGAGTTGCTCATTGGGGTTGGGACCAAGCAGTAGGAGTGGCGAACGGAGACAAGCCCAATTAGCGATTCATCGCGGGCGGCAAAGAAAGTTATCGTCGTGACCGCGCTGGGGGCATCATGGTAAACGGAAATGTTGTTGCGATATTTATCGCGCCTATTGCCGGCGGAAAAATGGAAGAGGTACAAAATGCGGAAGCCATCGCCGGCGCCGGTCTCGCGGGTGATCGTTACTCGACCGGCGAGGGTAGTTTCAACCGAAATCGGCCGGGGAGGCGGCAAGTGACTCTCATTAATTCCATTTTCTTTCAGGATAGTGGCTTTGAATATGCTGAGAGCCGCCGCAATATCGTGACCCAGGGCGTCGAACTGATGTGGCTGATTGGCCGCGAGTTTCAGATCGGGAAAGCGCGTTTTCGCGGACAATACTACTGTGATCCGTGTTTGCGGCCTACCCGTCTCTCCGGCAAGACAGAAAAGTTCCTGGAAATGTTCAGCGATCGCGGCGGTCTTGTGGCAGAGATCATCGAGAGCGGTACGATAAGAAAAGGCGATCCTATCAGCCTCAAAGCACTACCGGAGGATGCGTACTATTACCGAAATCGCGAGGCGAATAGATAAGACCGGGATTTCATTCCTAAGCAAGAATCCGACGCAGAGGAGCGCCACGACATGAACGCACTCACACGCCTTATTACGCTGGGGACGTCGGGTGGCCCGCCACCGAGATCCCATCGAGCGCAGTCGTCCAATCTGTTAACTGTCAACGGAACGCATTATGTCGTTGATGCCGGTGACGGAGTCGCACGGCGTCTTGTGAAAGCTGGTATCAACGTTCGTGAAATCGGAATTGTCTTTATCACTCACCATCACGACGATCACACAGCTGGCCTTGGTACGCTGCTGTCGGTTTC
>DATBLC010000404.1:0-29244 GCA_036555515.1 Binatia bacterium | reverse complement strand
CCTGCCGGCGGGCATTTCCACCTATGGAGAGGACGGGGTGGTGGCCGACAAGGCAGAGAACCATTGACCGCGATCGGAAGGGCTCGCCTCTCGGTCGCACACTAGCGACATAGTCTCTAAATAACGAACTCATTAGTAACTGGTAGCGGTACTCGATGAGAAGGTCTCCAACTCCACGCTGTTTCTCTCCCTCTTCCCTAATCTGAATAGAGGGGATGCTAAACGCGACTTGATGGTCTTCGGAAAAGAGCCACCACTCCTGCTCGAAGTCAAATGACCAGCCTCGGCGGCGGAAGTCATTGCGGTAGACAGCTTTAAGGGTATGCTGGACCTCGCCCTGTTCCTGGTTGTATGCCTCTTCGATCAGAAAACTGTGATCTGAGAATCCGTCAATAGGACGGGGTTCAGCTGCTCCTGCTGCCACGCCGGAGAAAAGAATCAGCGCGGTGAGCCAGAAGGCATAGATATAATCGCCTTGCCTCATTCGATTTATTGGCTGGCAAAAAGTTTGCAGGGCCATGTATAGGGAGCAAGGTTCGCCGTGTCAACACGAGGGAAACGCAAACGGACGGAAGATCTATTGGCTCAAAGACGAGATGCTCGTCACAGGGAAATCAAAAAACCATGAAGCAAACAGAGATGCAAAGGGCGCGTGTCAGCCGGTTCGAACTGTTCCTCACTTTTTCTCGGGTTAGCCTGTCCAGCTTTGGCGGTGCGCTGTTCTGGGCACGGCGTGGGCTGGTCGAGCGACAGCGCTGGCTCAGCGAGCGGGAGTTTGTGGATTTGTTGGCGCTTGGCCAGCTCCTGCCCGGGCCGAACGTCCTGAATCTCACGGTGATGGTCGGATATCGTTTTGCCGGCTGGACGGGCGCTGCGGCTTCCGTCGCTGGCTACGTGGGCTGGCCGTGCCTGGTGGTGATCGGCATGGGTGTACTGTACCAGCAATACGGCGCCCTGCCGCATGTGCAGCGGGCGCTCGCCGGCATGTCGATCGTGGCGGCGGGGCTGTTGCTCGCCACCGTTATCAAGTTGGCGATGGTGTTGCCGCGGCGGTGGCGGCCGTGGCTGCTCGGCATGCTGGCCTTTGCGGGCGTTGGCGTCATGCGCTGGCCGCTACTTTGGGTCATAGGCGCCCTCGCGCCTTTTGCCGTCGCCGCGGCCTGGAAAGAGCAGGAGTGATGGATCGCCTCGACCTCGGCGCGCTGTTTTTGCATCTTTTGGTCCTCTGGTTCGTGGCCATTGGCGGTCCCTCGACGATCCTGCCGGACATCCACCGTTATGTGGTGGAGGTGCATCACTTGCTGACCAGCACGGAGTTTGCCGAGATCTACACGTTGGCGCAGGTGGCGCCTGGCCCCAACGTCATGTACGTCACCCTTATCGGCTGGCACCTGGCAGGGTGGGCGGGTGCGGCCGCGACCACGATTCCACTGCTGGTGCCGGCTACCACCCTCACGTTGCTTGTCGGGCACTTGAACGAGCGTTATCCCAATGCCCCGATCGGGCGCGCCATTCGCCGCGGCCTGACGCCGATTACGATTGGACTGATGTTCGCGAGCGCGACGATATTGATGCGCGCGGTAAACCACGACTGGCGCGGCTACATGCTGACACTGCTCACCGTCGCGCTGGTACTGCGCAAGCCATGGAACCCGCTGTGGCTGCTTGTCACTGGCGCGCTGGCGGGCATGGCCGGGCTCGTCTGAGTACCCGGCCGGGTTCACCCTGGATCACCTTCTCGGTCAGGCAATCATGAACCACTGGAGAGCCGCCCTTAAACAGTTCGGTACAATCCATTTGACTTTACTTCAGACCAAACTAGCAATATTTAAGGAGACGAAAGGTTCACCAAGACAATCTGTAAGCCGCCTTCCCGCCTCCTAAGCCGGAGCGGATATGAGCATGCAGGGCTTCTTATCTGATGGGGTCGCCGTCGATATCGCGCTACGGCTCATTGCTTCACTGGTCATCGGTGGGCTCATTGGCCTTGAACGGAGTTATCACGGCCGACCGGCAGGATTTCGCACGCACACCCTGGTCTGTCTTTCGACAAGTCTGTTGATGCTCGTAACAGTATACGAGACCCGCTGGTTTCCACAGATTGCGCCGGGCCGCATTTCGCTGGACCCTACGCGCATGGCGCAGGGCATCATGACCGGTATCGGGTTTCTCGGCGCCGGCACCATCATTAAAGAAGGTCTGTCGGTGCGCGGACTGACCACGGCGGCCTCCATCTGGACCACGGCGGCTATCGGTATACTGGTCGGGATAGGTTTCTATTTCCCAGCCGGCTTCGCCACTATTCTCACCCTCGGCGTTCTGTCTTTGTTTAGATATATCGAGAGCAGGATTCCGGCGCAGTTCTATGCGCACTTTAACCTCCGTTTCACGCGTGACGAAATAATGCCAGAGCCGGAGATGCGACAACTGTTGGACCATCACGGCTTCACGATCGCCAACTTGAACTACTGGCTTGATGCCAATGCGAATTTCTTCGAATACGGGATGGTTATTCGGACGAACCGAAGAGACAACGCAACCAAGCTGACCGAGACTCTTAGCAAAATCGCTTCGATCAAGGAATTTCGCATTTCGCCAACGGGGGATTAACATTCCGCCCGGCATCGTACTCGACCGGAGGAAACACTGCGAAGGAAAGAAAAGGAGCAAAAGAGAACAACCAAGAGCTTGGTCCCTGTCAAGCCATCTGAAAATCAAACCGGAGCCAGGGTTCATTGAGCACGGCGCAATACGTAGGCTTCCGTTGCCGAAGTCATCTGTGATACGCTGGTCGCAGTTTTGCTATTAAGGAGTCCACAATTGAGTAACCAAACAGCGACCAAGGGGTGAGACCTGGAGAGCGCGGGCACAGGAGCGCAAAGGTTGTTTTCAGGCCCTGTCGGCGGGCATTTCTACCTATGGAGAGGACGGGGTGGTGGCCGGCAAGGCAGAGAACCATTGACCGCGATCGGAAGGGCTCGCCTCTCGGTCGCACACTAGCGACATAGTCTCTAAATAACGAACTCATTAGTAAACGCGTACATGATCGACCCCTTGTCGGTCGTCTCGCAATTCATTAGGAAGCGTAAAATGAATAGACTGATTGCAATTACCTCGCTTCTTTTCATCTCTGGATGCGCGTCGATGCATTCACCATACGACATGTACGAATGGTGCGTGAACCTGGGGAGCTCTCGGCTAACGTCGATAGGCTCGACCGCTCAGAATCCGGCGACGTGTCAAAGGGAGTTGCAAGAAGACCTGGAAGACCAGACGCCACGGTTTCTTTATATCCCGAGAGACGTCGTCATGGCGCCCGTCACCGCAGCTAGGCTTGCGTGGAACGTGCTTGGTCTTACCCGAGCGCCGTTCTGAATGGATATACCCAGTCGAGTTGACGGCGCACAATAGGAGATAAGTCCAGTGCCGATTTCCCTATCACCACAGATATAACGCTTCGATTTCGTCTAGCCACGCACCAAAAGGTTTCAAGGAATTCCCCAATCTTTGAACCCGATCTATTCGCCGAGGAACTCGTCCGAGATCTGAAGAGTCTCTATAACTGCAGAGAGATAGCGAGGATGATTGATAGCTTTTATCCGGGCCGGGTCGATTACGAGGGCGACATGGCGCGAGACTTCAACGCGGGCCGCGCCGTCTCCTCGCATGCTCAGGCGGTGTGGCGCGCCGCGCTGGAACCCTATCTCCGTGCAGTCACCAGGGTCCTTGATGTCGGCTCGGGTACCGGGCGCTTCAGTGTTTTGGTCGCCCAATGGTTCAGCGCGACGGTGACCGGCATCGAGCCGGCGAGCGCAATGCGCAAGATTGCCGCGGTCGATGGGCGGCATTCGAGGGCTTCGTACGCCGGCGGACGTGCCGAACAACTGCCCTTAAAAGCGAGTTCCTTTGACCTCGCTTTGCTGTCCAACGTCTACCACCATATCTCCGACCGGCGATCTTGCGCTGAAGAGCTTTTTCGCGTGCTTCGTGCGGGCGGATCGGTTCTCATCAGGGGCGCATTCGCGGGCCGGCTTGGAGAGATCACTCTCTTCGATTATTTTCCGGAAGCAAAATTAGTCTGTGAGCAATTTCCAACTCTTTCCGAGACCGTGGAGAACTTTGCCGCGTCGGGATTCAACTTCGAGACGGTCCGGCCGGTAGTTCAGCAAACCTGCGCGAGCCTCAAGGAGCTTGCCGCACGCACAAGGCTTCGCGCCGATACAACGCTGACACTGCTCACTGACGAAGAGTTTAAAGGTCGGCAAGCGGCGCTCGAAGAAGCGGCAGCGCGCGAGATAGAACCGATTCCGGTCATCGATACGCTTGACCTGTTAGTCTTGCGCAAGCAAAGTTAGATTGGAGGAAACATCATGACCTTGAAAGCCTATAACCAGGTTCCTCTTCCTTCTTTTATGTACGGCACGGCTTGGAAAAAAGAAGCCACTGCGCAACTGGTGCAATTGGCAGTGGCGTCGGGCTTCAGGGCCATCGACACGGCCAATCAACTGATTCATTACCAGGAGGCGCTGGTGGGTGAAGCTCTGCGCGCACTCGAGAATAAAGGGATCAAGCGTGACACCCTTTTTCTCCAAACCAAGTTTACTCCGGTCGGGGGTCAGGGCGGTCAAACCCCCTACGATGCCTCGGCCGTTCTCACCACCCAAGTGAGACAGTCCTTTGCCAGCTCGTTGACCCACTTATATACGGACTATGTAGACTCCTATGTCTTACACGCGCCTTATTCGCGGCGGGGCTTGGGTGAAGAAGATTGGGAAGTGTGGGCGGCCATGGAAGGTCTCTATCAATCAGGGAAAACCAAAATGATTGGCATCAGCAATATTACGGCCGCCCAGCTCACAGAGCTTTGTGAACACGCAAACGTAAAACCGATGGTGGTGCAAAACCGCTGTTTTGCCGTGCTCGGATGGGACAAAGAGGTTAGGGAGATTTGCCGCGCCCATGACATCATCTATCAAGGGTTTTCGCTGTTAACCGCCAATCGAGAAGTCCTCATTTATCCGGAGATTCAGAAAATCGCCAAACGCTTGCGCGCCGGTCCTGCACAGATCATCTTTCGGTTTGCCATGCAAATCGGGATGCTGCCGTTGACCGGAACCACGAGCCAACAACATATGAAAGAGGATCTCCAAGCCGAGCAGATCTCACTTTCCACCGATGAAATCCAGCGGATTGAATACATTGCGCTGTGAAACCCTCGCGCCGTTCCTGCTGTAAGTTCCCTGGAAACGGTGTTCGATAAAGCCATAGTGGATCGGCTGGGCCCTCGAAGCACCGTTGGCCGATGTATGCTCAGAGGCAGACGGCATCTCCGCCACAGGCGGATCAGCCTTCGGCTGAGACTTTACTACGGAAGGGTTGCGCCTCGCGCTTCCTGTCGAGCACAACTGCGGAATCCGGGCTGAAAAGATCCGACGAAATGGTTTGCGTTGGCGCTCGCCTTTAATTGATGGCGACCGTCGGGCCTAATCGCCCGCTGGCGGTGGTCACTCGGAAGTTAGGGCGCTCTCGGACGAACGAAAAGTCCTTTCTTGGGATGCTTCTTTCCATTCTTACACGATTCTTCGCTGGCATCCTCCTGGCTCTTTAACTTTCGGTACGCCCCGTGATCGCCTGCAATGTTTTGAGCTTCTGGTCGATTTCGGCGTAAATGATAGGCTGTCGGCGCGTACAATCGGAGGTATCTATGTTAAATGTCCGAACCATGTTCAGTATTGCCCTGTTGATTCTAGCGCTCGCGCTCTCGATGAGCGCAGCCACTGCACAGAGCGGCGCGCCTGCGGGAAAGGTATCCATCGAAACCACTTCCATTGCCGCCGGCATCGGCCTGAGCTGGGGCGATGGAAGGCTTAAGTTCAACGGCAGAGAATATCGTTTTTCCGTCGACGGCGTCACCTTCGTGGATTTTGGCGTTAGTAAGTCGAGCGCGACTGGCGAGGTTTACAATTTAACCCACGTGGCAAAGTTCGAGGGCAACTATGTGGCCGCCGAAGCCAGTATCACATTGGGTGGCGGCATGGGCGGCGTGGCGCTGCGAAACTCGAACGGCGTGATCATGCATCTTACCTCGGTATCACAGGGCGCGCGGCTCCAGCTCGGCTCCAGTGGAATAAACGTCAAGCTTTGGTGACCTAAAAAAACTCGGCGCGCGTCTAGCCACATTGCTTGACATCGGCGGTTTAAACCGCCTCCCTGTTAAAAGCGTCAAAGGCGGGGATAAAGTTCATTTCACTATCGATACCGACAAGCGCGCAATCACAAAGCTCGAGAAAACAAAAAACTAAAGTAAGGCATCAAAATGTTTCGATGAAACCCGGAATCTCCCAAAGTCTGTTAATTATTGGCCCAACTTGATGGCGGCTTTTCGGCAGTTTGCAAAGTGGAATCTCCGGCCATCTCTTGTAATGCAGAGGTGCCGCAGGTAAAAATTACTTGCTTCCATGAAACGAATCGCTGTCGTTCTGCTTTCCCTCTTTCTCATCTATGGCGGAGTTGCCTGGGCGTTGGCAACCTGCCTGCGCCAGCACGATCGTCCGTCTGAAGACCATTCGATTCATTTCCACGGCTCGGTCAGCTCTGGCAGTTCTCAAGACCCCGCAGGTCCGGTCGTTCATTGTCCATTCCCGGAAAGCCAAATCGGCCCGGCGGCGCGAGGCGCCTCGACTGAGCTCAGTCGCTGGCACAGAGCCGCCGCAGTTCAAGGGCCTTTCTATCACATACTTGCGTCGGTGACGCTCAACGGCAGCCTTTGGTTGGATGCTGTTTTTAGAGGCATCCTCACTTTTTCCTATCCTGACAATTTCGGCCGGCATCTCTTCCTCTCTGTTCTGCGTATCTAGATCATTCCTTAGCTTTTGTCTGGTCTTTCCCTGATTCGTAGGGGCGACGCATCGGCTCGCTCTTTTGTGAAAAGATTTCAGCGCCACATTGGATTGTCGCGGCTGATCAGTCCGTTGATGTCGAGCGGCCAACGCAATTCTACGATCCGGGGGAAGCTGTCGCCGCGGCGCGGCGACGAGATGTCGCCTGCGCCGGATAAATCAAGAATTTCAAACATCACGACAAGGAATAATCGGTCATGCTGAACTTACACGTATACTTCATCGCGATCATCTGTCTGATCGCGGTCTCGACGTTGCGAATTTTTGCCGCCGAAAAACGAGGTGAAACGCTTGAGATGCATCACCCAAAGGGCTGGCAATTCACCATGCCCAAAGGGGATGCGACCAAAGGTCGAGAGGTCTTCGAAAAATTCGGCTGCTACGTGTGCCATGAAGTTCGCGGGGAGAAATTTCCCGCCGCCCCACCACCCGGAAGTGCTCTGGGTCCGGAACTGAGTCAGATGGGGCCTTTACATCCCCTTGAGTATTTCACCGAGTCCGTGATCAATCCAAGCGCTCACGCTTCGAAAAAGCACCGAGGCCCGGACGGTAAGTCGACGATGCCTGCCTCCAATGAACGCATGACCGTTCAAGAACTGATTGACCTGTCTGCCTATTTGGCCGCGCTCAAGCCAACAGGTGTACCTAAATCCGTGACCGCGGAAGGGAAGATCCTCGCCCTGGTGCCTGAGACGCAGGAGATCGTCGTCGATCACGAAGAAATTAAAGACTTCATGGATGCAATGACGATGGCATACAAAGTCAACTCACGATCTCTCCTTCAGAGAGTAAAACCGGGAGACAAAGTACGGTTCACTATCGACACTGAGAAGCGTGCGATTACGAAGATTGAGAAACTCAAGAACTAGCCAAGTTCAAGGAGTTAGAGATGGAATCCAGAACTCATTTCGCGACGATGCTTTCTTTGGTGCTGACGGGATGCGCCGCGTACCAATTGCGGCCTCTAGGCACGAACCACCCGGCCAATCCTGAGGCAGCGGGAACTCCGGAACGATCTGTATCGAAAACACTCGCATACACTCGAGCGGATATTCCTTCGCCCCAACCGGTTGCGGCTGTTGTCGCGCCGGCGGGCCACGAAACGCAACAAGCAGCGCAGGGCGATCCGAAGACAGTGGTGGCAGAAGGAAAAGTGGTTGCGACTGTGCTCAACGCCAGCCAGATCGTCGTCGAGCACGGAGAAATAAGGGGCTTCATGGAAGCGATGACCATGGGCTACCGGGTCGATCCACCCTCGCTGCTCGAAGGGCTGAAATTCGGTGACAAAGTGCGTTTCACCATCGACGTGCCGAAAAAAGCCATCGTTAAGATCGAGAAGCTCAACTAAGGAGTACGCCACGAACAAAAAAGGAGAATGAACGGATGTTGATGCGACCAAACGCTGGATGGCTGGTTGCTGTGCTCGTGGCTTTGAGTGGCTGTACTTCAGTAGCCCTCAACGGGGGTTTCGATGACGTAAGTGCCACGGTCGAGCAGCGCAGCGGCATGAAGCTTTTCTGGAACAATGGCACTGATTTGGATGAACAAGCGGCCGAGAAACTAGCTTCCTTACTCAGGAACATACTAACGGTCGATGATGCCGTACAGATCGCGTTGCTCAACAATCGCGAGCTTCAGGCGCTTTACTCGGATTTAGGCGTTGCCCAGGCGGATCTGGTGCAAGCGGGACTGCTCAACAATCCGATTTTCGACGCGTCCATAAAATGGCCGACATCCGGCGGCGGCAAGCCGGAATTGGAGCTCGCGGCGGTTATGAACTTTCTCGATATTTTTTATTTACCGCTGCGGAAGCGAGTGGCCTCGGCCCGGTTCGAGGAAGCAAAGTCCCGGGTGACCGGTTCCGTCTTGGATTTGGGGGGGAGAGTGCGAACCGTTTTTTACTCGCATCAGGCGAATGAGCAGATGCTCGAGCTGCGCCAGACTATATTACAGGCGCTCGCCGCGTCATTTGATGTCACGCGGCGGCTTCATGAAGCGGGAAACATCAGCGACCTCGACTTTGCGCGGGAAAGGGCGCTGCTTGAGGCAGGGAAATTGGCGCTCAGATCCGTCGAGGTCGCAGTCCGACAGAGCCATGAAGAGATGAACACTTTAATGGGTCTGTGGGGAAAACAGACGGAGTGGCAAACCGCCAAACGTTTACCCGAAATGCCGCAGCAGCCAATCCAGACGGAGGATATCGAACGGGTTGCGCTCGACCGCAGTGTGGACCTTTTGAGCGCCCGACAACGTCTAGTGTCAGTGGGCGAGCAACTCGGGCTGAGTAAAGCAACAGCTCTGATTCCAGAATCGCACATGGGCGTGTTGGGAGAGCGGACCGATGGAGCGTGGGATGTCGGGCCAGTGCTGGAGTTTCCCATTCCGCTGTTTGATCAAGGACAGGCGCGGGTCGGCCGCTCGGTCGCGGAATTGCGGCGTTCGCAGCACGAATACTTCGCTCTCGCGGTGAGAATCCGCTCCGCGGCGCGCGCCGTCCGGAATCGAATGGAGGGGGCTCGGGATCGCGCCTTGTACTACAGAGACATTATGTTGCCGTTGCACGAACGCATCGTTAACGAATCTCAGCTGCAATACAACGCGATGCAACTTGGACCCGTTCAATTGCTGCGAGCGCGCGAGCGGCAAATCGAGACCGGAGCTGCCTATATTGAAGCATTGCGTGACTATTGGTTGGCTCGGACGGAGCTAGCACAGCTGTTGAGCGGTCGATTGCCGGGAGGTGACGGAGCGCGAGCGGGTGAGGCAGGTGCAGCAATGAGGAGCGCTCGTCCACAAGGGCGTATGCCAGAAGGGCATTAAGCGAAGGAGGCGTGACATGGCCAAAAAGATATCAAGGCGGCAAATACTAGGCATCGGCGCTGCTACCGTAGCCGGCAGCGTGGCTCTTTTGGGGAGAGAGGGTCAGACAACGAGTCACGATGGCTCTGTGCAATACCAGGGCGGCGCCGGACAACCGAAGTCTCAGAGTGGCCGTGCGTATTGGGAGAAGAGCTACAGCGGCGGACCCATCGCCGTAAAACCGCTTACCCCGGTTTTACCCGGAAAAGGTTACACGCCCGTCGTGATTCCAAATGGCGGAGCGCTTCCCTTCAAAGTCGTTGACGGCGTCAAGGTCTTCCACCTCATCGCCGAGGACGTGGACCACGCGTTCGACTCCGGCTTGCGCGCCAAATGCTGGGGATTCAATGGCAGGGTCAACAGCACCGTCATCGAGGCGGTCGAAGGCGAGCGAATACGGATTTACGTATCCAACAAGTTAAGCGTGGCGACATCGGTTCATTGGCACGGTTTTTACCTACCCAACGGCATGGACGGTGTGGGAGGGCTGACGCAGCCATACATCAAGCCAGGGGAAACAGTGAAATACGAATGGACGCTCAGGCAGTATGGAAGTTTCATGTTTCACGCCCATCACGACGAGATGACGCAGATGGGCATGGGGCTGATCGGTATGTTTGTCGTTCATCCAAGGAATCCTTCCGCTGAGTATCATGTCGATCGCGATTTCTCGCTCATGATCAGCGAATGGGCGATCGAAGCCGGGACCGCCCGTCCAAATACGTTGGTGATGAACGATTTCAACATATTAACTATCAACGGAAAAGTTTTCCCCTCGACCGGGCCTTTAGTTTGCAAAACCGGAGATAAAGTTCGGCTTCGCCTAGGTAACCTTGGCGCCATGGACCATCATCCGATGCACATCCACGGTTATCACTTCCGAATTACGGCAACCGACGGCGAGAATATTCCTCTTTCGGCCCAATGGCCGGAAACGACGGTTCTGGTTGCAGTAGGACAAACGCGCAACATCGAGTTCATTGCGGACGCGCCGGGGGATTGGGCGTTTCACTGCCATATGACGCATCACGTCATGAACCAGATGGGACATCAGTTTCCAAATATGGTGGGAATCAAACCCGAGGGTCTCGATGAAAGCCTTCGACCGCTCTTGCCAGCTTACATGACTATGGGTCACACAGGCATGGATATGGGAAAGATGGCCGAGGTCATGCCGTATCCCAAAAATACCATTTCCATGAAGGGCGCGACCGGTCCTTTTGGCGATTATATCTCGATGGGCGGACTGTTTACGGTCGTCAAGGTGCGGGACCAACTGCGGAGTTACGACGAAGATCCCGGATGGTACAAACATCCGCCAGGCACGGTCGCTTTGAAAGCCAGCAATGCCGAGCTAGCGCGGGATGGAATAGACGTGAGAAACGTGAAGGCCGATGGCGACTCCTCGCTTAAAGGCGAAGGCCATATGCCACATTGAGAAATCCTAGCGGTCGTCTGTCTTAGAGGTATCGCAAAGCGCAGCGAAACCTGGACGCAAACGATTATCAGAAAATTTGAATTAGGCCGGGGATACAAAAGTTGTCAGGTTACTTTAATTTGGTGGTGTAGACCTGTTCCGAGTAGGCGTCATCGGCACTCTGTTTTTCTTGCTCATAGCAGCCAACAATTTACTCAAGATCCTCCGCGACAGCGTCTTTCTCGGCCACCATCCGGTGTCCGAGCCGCCTTATCTTTATATACTGGTTGCCTTCTTTGCGAGCGCGATCATCACTGCCTATACAAGACACACCGCAAACATCTCTATCATCCGGCTCATCCTGGCAACGAACGGGGTGATTTTTTTAAATATCGTTTTCTTTTGGGTTCTTTTGACTTACTTCGACTCCAGCTGGAGCCACTACGCTTTTTACATTTGGTCGGCGATGGCGACGGTTATCGCGGTGGTCCAAGCGTGGACTTTGGCCAATCATATCTTTACCCCGGAGGAGGGCAAACGATCTTTCGGAATTATCGCCGCCGGGGGAACCGTGGGAGGTGTGGCCGCCAGTTTCGGAGTCAAATGGTCGATTCATCTCTCGGTGGAGAGCAATCATCTGCTCTGGGTTATTGCGGGCGTCTATATAGTCGCGTCCCTGATAGTTATATGGGCTGAAGGTCGGCTTAAAGCGAAAATTTCCGACCTGGAGACCTGTAATACGGAGAAATCGGAAACGGTGTACAATCGCAGAATCGGCGAGTTGCTCTCCAACTCTGCTTACCTTAAAACTATAGCAGTAATTATCTTAGTTTCAGTTATCGTTTCCACGCTGATTGACTTTCACTTTAAGACCGATGCAAAGCAAGCATATCCCTCGACGAGCGAGCTGGCGGGTTTCTTCAGTTCTTATTACGGCTGGCTTAACGTGACAGCCTTTTTTGTCCAGGTTTTGCTTACGGGCGGGACCTTGCGCAAGTTGGGGCTGGCACCAAGCCTTTACCTTACTCCCGGCGCACTGCTTACCGGTTCAGTCGCGATCATCATCTGGCCCGGTCTACTAACGGCTATGCTCACGCGCATGGCAGATGCAATCTTACGGAACAGCATTCATCGAAGCGGGATGGAAATTATCTATATGGCCGTGCCCGCTAGTGTCGTGAAAGCGGTCAAAACCTTTCTCGATGTCGTTGTCGAAAGAGTCGGCGATGCGAGCGCCGGATTCATTGTTCTACTATTCAGTCTTTTCTCAACGGAGAGATACATTGCCTACGTTCACTTCATTTGTGTGGGCCTGATCTTTGGCTGGTTTGCCCTCAACCGGTTTTTAAGGGCCGGGTATTCAGAAGCTTTACTTAAGGGAGTGGTATTACACGAAGCGTTGCCGAGCAGGAGCTGGCTGGAAAGTGATTGAACCAAGCGCCGGCGATCATGGTACTCTGGCAAAACACTTTGCTGACGCCGTCAGTGGAATGCGGTTGTGGCATTGTTCGCATTCCTGCGAAAATTTCACGGGCGCATTCGCGCTTGCGGGAAGAATTGCAGTCGATTCGATGGATCTGATCGCAAATGGCTGGCATAAATTATGCTCTTTTCCATACGTAGGTATGAACCACGGTTTCTTAAAAACCTTTGTAGTGTCGCTTATCGCGATTGTGCTTGTCTACTATGGCGTCGCGTGGGCGGTGTTGAGATGTTTTCATGATGAAGATGAGACCGGCGCCGAGGCCGCCGTTTCGGTCGACGGTCTGCACCAAGGGAACTTTGTCCCCTCCCGTGGAAAGCACCCAAAAGCAGATATCGAGTGCATGGGTTCGAATTATCACACCGAAACACTTGCCGGATCGTCAGCGCCATCACAGACTAATATTTTAATCGCTGATGTTATTTCCCACGTAAACGCCTTCTTGACTTTGCACGATGTCGCAGAAGCGGCAACGGAGAACCTCTGGCTCGCGGCTTTGTTTGACCGGGGTTCCACGCTTCTTTTTCCCGGCTCCCCGCGTTATCTGTCTCTTTCCGTTCTGCGCATCTAATCGCTTACTCCGTTCTGGACCTTGCGTCGGTAGTCAATGACTTGGCTACGCGTACGGGTGTTTCTTGAGGTTTGGACCGAAGAACGAGGTCATGGTGCGAAATAATTGGAAAGGGATCGATCTCGTAAAGATTGCCGTTGTAAGCACGACGATGCGGGGGCTCGTGGACGCTGTCGATCGGGCCTACGACTGTGCAACAAGGGAGCAGGAGAAAGTAGTATGACGACACTGAAGATTTTGTCAGTGGCGCTGATCTTGGGGGGTTTTCTACGGGGCGCGGAAAGCTTCGGTGCCGCCGCCGCAGGCGCGACCCAAACGGTTTCCGGAGGCGGTGTGACGGTAAAGGCAACGTATCTGGCGCAGACGGCCCATGAGTCACGATTTTCAGTGATGCTGGATACACACTCGGTGAATCTGGACATGTATGATCTCACGGCTCTTAGCGTTTTGCGCGATGACACAGGATTGACAATGCAGCCTACGGGAGCGGAGAACAAAGGCAGCGGCCATCATCGGGAGGTAATTTTGACCTTTCCCAGACCCTCCATGGATCGGAAATGGCTGGAGCTCGTGGTCAAGGACGTTGCCGGCGTCAAGGAGCGGGTGTTTCGCTGGGATCGTCAGTGAAGAGGCAAAACTCAAATGAACACACTCAAAACGACCCTTTTGATGGCCCTTCTCGCGGTTCTTCTGGTGTTGAATCCGAAAATCACATCTACAGGAGGTGACTAGGCATGTTATACACTACTAAGTACTCGGCATTATGTGTGTTGGGCATAGAATTCTTTTACGTGCTGTGCATTGGTTACGGGCTATTGTTCCTCTCTGGTAAGGCAATGGAACTCCATCACAGCCTTTTCGAGCTGCTTCCAGGGTTTGTTTGGGGCAACGTCCGCAGCATGGCGTTGGGGGCGTTGTATCTGGGCGTGTTTGCAGGGATCGCCGGTTGGTATATCGCGTGGATGCATAACTCGAGTCTTGTTGCCGGGAAGAAGTAATACGCAAGCACTTATAAACCAAGAGGAGGTTGTCATGAAAAAGGTTGTTGCAGCGGTGGTTCTATCGGCAGCGCTTGGTTTCTTCCCGGCTCTCGCCCAGGAGAAAAAGGGCTCGCCTGCGAAAGAAGGCCTGCCCATGAAGAAAGAGGGGATGAAAGGCGGGGGCATGATGATGGAACAGATGAAGGGGATGCAGGGGAGAATGAGGGAAATACGCAAAGAAATCGGTGGAATGATGAAAGGGAGGGCCATGATGAAAAGCGAAGATATGCAAGGGATGGGAAAGCCGATGGGGGAGCTGTCAGAAATGATGGGAAATATGGCGCAGATGATGGGCAGCGGCAAGCTGACGCCGGAAGAGCTACAAAACATGTCGAAGATGATGGGCGATATGTCCGGCATGACGAAGCAAATGTCGGACCGGATGGGTCGGGGAATGAGGAAGACGAAATAGCGAAAATAATTTTTCGTTCCCAGTGGATAATCTTGGTTTAACGCTTAGAGCGAAAACGGGAAAAGATGAATCGACGCCTTATCATTCAAAAGGCAGCTATTTTTGGCGCCGTTGGAACCGCCGCTCTTCTGAGCATTTATTTTCTTATCCTTATCGCGGTTTCGGGGTGGGAATTTACGCTCAGCCAGTTTTTGGATTTTTGGCATTTTGTCGTCACGCTGGCGGTTGGGTTCGGGATTCAGCTCGGACTTTACACCTTTCTTCAAAACGCAGTCCGGGGCATGGACACATCAGGAAAAGTTGTCGCTGTGTCGGGGACGACATCAACTGCCGCGATGATTTCTTGTTGCGCGCATTACCTAACCAACATCCTCCCGGTCGTCGGCGCCGGCGGAGCGATCGCTTTGGTGGCTCAATACCAGATCGAATTGTTTTGGTTCGGCATTGCTTGCAATGTTGCCGGAATCGCTTATTTGGGCAACCGGATCGCTAAATTCTCCCGAGCTCATGCGTTAAGTTGTAGGGGAAGAAAGAGTCGATGAATGCGTGAATGGTGTTCGGAAAACGCGTGGGATTCGAAGAAAAGGAGATGAGATATGGCGCAGCTGAACGATATAGAAATCTGGACGGGTTTCGCGGCCCAACATTGGTGGCCGGCCGTACCGTGGGTCCAAGGAGGACCGTATGATTGGGGTTGGGGAGGGCATCCGATGATGTGGGGCGCCTGGGGTTTTGGAATGATGATCATGATGATTCTGTTCTGGGTGCTGATAATCGTGGCAGTTGTCCTGGGCATTCGTTGGTTGATTGGACAAGGCAAGGAGTCACGTTCCGATTCGGCGCTTGAAATCCTGCGCCAACGTTACGCCCGTGGTGAAATCAACAAGGAGGAGTTCGACGCGAAGAGAAAAGATCTTCTTTGAAGGATTGGTTAAGGGCTGTTTTGAGAGCGCTTCGGTGTGACTAATGGTCGAGCGATAAATAGACGTTGTCGGACGTGTTTATGGTTCATCGCGGCGAAAGGGAGAGAAGCAAAATGGCGGTTAGCAGTATGGCGTCAAATCAAACGGGACGGAGAGGCGAATTTTAAGGGCCGGGACGTAGGCCGCCGAGAGCTTCTTAACTGGTTTTTAGGAACCGGCGTTGGGGCGTTATTAATTTCGATCCTATACCCTGTGACGAGGTACATAATTCCGCCGAGGGTAGAAGAGTCAACAACGAGGACTGTGAACCTGTCGGTCAAACCCGGAGATGTTAAGGCGAACAGCGGGCAGATCTTTAAGTTCGGCAGCCAGCCTGGGATATTGATTCGAAGCCCCGGCGGAGATTTGCGAGCGTTTACTGCAATCTGCACACATCTCGCTTGCATCGTTCAGTACCGAGCTGATCTCGGGCATGTCTGGTGCGCGTGCCACAACGGCCACTTTGATCTTAACGGCAAAAACATCGCCGGTCCGCCTCCTAGACCGCTAGAGCCATATGCTGTGAATGTTCGAGGGGAACAAATCGTCGTGAGCAAGGCCGCCTAACCAAAGAGGATATCTAGGGAAAGATTTTCAATGTAAAGGAGGATGCAAAAATGGTGAAGGATCCAATTTGTGGAATGAATGTGGACGAGAACAAAGCGGCGGGTACGGCTGTCTACGAGGGAAAAACCTATTATTTTTGCTCGGCGCATTGTAAGGCGCAGTTTGAAAAAACGCCGGAAAAGTACGCCAAGGAGTAAACCGCCATCAACTCTTTGGACAAAGGGGTCCGCCATGAAAATGATATGGGCAGTCGTTCGTTGGACGAGGATCAAGACTATTGCCGCAGCGTTAAAGGAAATCGGTGTCAGCGGATGCACCGTTTATCCCGTGCGCGGTTACGGTGAGGAGTGGCACGTCTACGAGCCGCTTGTCCACGGCGGGCACTACAAGTTGGAAGTCATCGTCGAAGACGCCCAGGTAGAACAAGCTGTAGCGCGGATTAGCGAAGAGGCGTGGACGGGTCAACCGGGAGATGGGCTGCTGTCAGTTTTTGGAATCGACAGGGTGATGCTGCTGAGAACCAAAAAAGCGTTGAAGTGATTTTTTATTGAACGTGGAGGTCTAGAGAAATGGAAAACTTTACACCCGTTGCTTCTCTTACTGGGGGAATCCTTATTGGCCTTAGTGCTTCAGCGATGCTCCTGTTCAACGGGAAGATCGCCGGAATCAGCGGCATCGTTGGGGGACTGGTCGGCTTGGGAAAAAACGACACGCTTTGGCGTGCTGCATTCGTGGCCGGATTGGTCACGGGCGGATTCATACTAAGGCTGGTTGCCCCTGAGGCCTTCGAGGTTGGCATTGTCAGGTCTACAGGTGCCCTCGTCCTGGCCGGCTTCATGGTGGGCCTGGGGGCGCGGCTGGGCAACGGCTGCACCAGCGGCCACGGCGTTTGCGGTGTCAGTCGATTTTCGCCGCGCTCGATCGTCGCCACCGTGATTTTTATCGTTGTCGGGGCTGTTGTGGTCTATGTGGTGAACCATCTCATGGGAGAAGTTGTATGAGTGCGCCTCTGACCTCGTTTATCTCCGGAGTCGTGTTTGCTATTGGACTCGGGATCGGCGGCATGACCCAACCGGCGAAAATCATCGGCTTCCTCGATTTCGCGGGCGACTGGGATCCGAGTCTCATCTTCGTCATGCTGGGCGCTATAGGAGTTCACTCAATCCTCTATCACATGTTCCGCGGTCGCCTTTCCGCAAAGCGTCTACTGGTAGTCTATTTGCCGAGCCGCCAAAAAATCGAGCCGCGACTGATCGGAGGAGCCGTCATCTTTGGATTAGGCTGGGGTCTGGCCGGATATTGTCCCGGTCCGGCTTTAACGTCTCTCGCATCTGGAAAGTTTGCGGTTGTCATTTTTTCCGCGGGTATGATCGCCGGTATCGTCGCCTTCGATCTCAAAGAAATCTTATCCCTGCGGCGGAAACGGGCCGAGAACGTTGCGAGTGGAATCGTGCAGGACATGTAAATAGTCTTCGCTCACCGCGCCGGCGCGGAGCAGCGGAGAATAGGAGACAAAATATATGTCGACAGAGCAAGGCAGTTTCATCGGATGGTTGAAGTCGCGCACCAGTCTTGCGTTTTTCGGATTCGTGGCGATTGCTCTTTTTTTTCTTTGGGAGGAGCACCAAGCCCACATTCTAGGTGCCTTGCCTTACGTTTTGTTGCTGCTTTGTCCGCTATTGCACTTATTCCACGGAGGACACGGCGGGCAGGGTGGGCAAGACGGGCAACGTAAAGATCGCAGCTAGGCTGCGGACGCGCTTTTTTTGAGGGGGGACACATGGAAGAAGCAGCCGCATACGGATTGTGGTCGCTTGTCGTCATCAATTCTGCGATTTTCATCATTTTCGCTTTCAGCTTCACAAAGCCGCGCACGAAGCGCGATTGGCGGTCTTTTAGCGCTTTCTCGGCGTTCATCGTCGCCCTTTTTGTCGAGATGTATGGGTTCCCGCTGACTATCTACCTACTTTCGGGCTGGTTGGTGCGCCGTTACCCGGCAGTGGACTTCCTTTCTCATGACGCCGGCCATCTCTGGAACACCCTGCTCGGATGGAAAATGAATCCTCATTTCGATCCGCTTCATGTTTTGAGCAACGTTCTCATCATCGCCGGATTCATTCTACTCGCCGCGGCGTGGAAGGCGCTGTATGAAGCCGAGCAAGCCCATGTTCTCGCCACAAATGGACCTTACGCCTACGTTCGCCACCCACAATACGCCGGCTTTATTTTGATTATGCTGGGCTTTTTATTTCAATGGCCGACGCTGGTCACGTTGATCATGTTTCCTATTCTGGTCACAATGTACGTGAAGCTTGCGCGTCGCGAGGAAAGGGAAGTGCTCGCGGAATTCGGCGCAGAGTACCGACGGTATATGGCTTCGACGCCGAGTTTTTTGCCGCGCTTTCGGCGTGTTCTAAGAGAAAAACAAGTTTAACAAGGACTCAGTTCTCTCTACAACGTTTTAGAACTCAGTTGTATGTTACTCCAACCGCAAAAGGTGTTTGTCGGCGCACAGCCTGGACGCGGTGTAGATCTAATGAAACGAAGAGGACAAATGACCATGATTGATCCGATCTGTAGCATGGAGGTCGAAGAGAACACGGCGGCGGGCCGCTTTGCGTACGACGGTAAAACGTATCTTTTTTGCAGCCTTCACTGTTTGGAAAAATTCAAACAGGATCCAGCAAAGTACGTGGCGGTCAGTAAAAAGCCGGTGACCAAAGAGCCACCGCCACCTTCAGGCGCGATTTACGTCTGCCCAATGGATCCCGAGGTGCGCGAGACCAAACCCGGCGCTTGTCCGAAGTGCGGTATGGCACTGGAGCCGGCGGCTCCCGCCCCAGCGGTGAAGACCGAGTATGTATGCCCGATGCATCCCGAGATTGTGCGGCCGGAGCCTGGATCATGCCCCATCTGCGGCATGGCTCTGGAGCCGAGAACCGTCACGCTGGAAGAAGAAGCGAATCCGGAACTTATCGACATGACACGCAGGTTTTGGATCAGCGCCGCTCTTAGTGCCCCTCTACTTTTGTTTGCGCTTGCGGATTTTCTTCCCGGCATGCCGGTTTACCGCTGGTTCTCACCGCATTTTCTCAACTGGTTTCAACTGACTCTCGCCACGCCAGTTGTCCTCTGGGGTGGCTGGCCGTTTTTTCAGCGCGGTTGGGCTTCCATCGTGAATCGCAGTCTGAATATGTTTACCTTGATCGCCATCGGCGTCGGCACCGCCTATGTTTACAGTGTGGCCGCCACGCTGTTTCCGAACGCTTTTCCGCAATCGTTCCGTGGCCACGGCGGCGAGGTTGGAGTTTACTTTGACGCCGCGGCGGTGATTACCACTTTAGTATTGCTCGGCCAGGTGCTCGAGCTGCGCGCCCGCAGCAAGACCAGTAAGGCGATCAAAGCTTTATTGGGGCTCGCGCCCAAGACCGCGCGGTTAGTGCGCGACGACGGCACGGAAACAGACGTGCCTCTTGAACGCGTGCAGGTAGGCGACCGTCTACGCGTCCGCCCCGGTGAAAAAATTCCCGTGGACGGCGTCGTGCTCGAAGGCTCGACTTCAGTTGATGAGTCGATGATTACCGGCGAATCCATTCCCGTCGAAAAAGTCCAGAATAGCCGGGTAACCGGCGGAACGGTTAACGGCACTGGAGGTTTCGTAATGCGCGCCGAACGCGTCGGTAGCGACACTCTTTTAGCGCAGATCGTCCGCATGGTCGCCGAAGCACAGCGCAGCCGCGCGCCGATCCAGAAGTTGGCTGATTTGGTCGCCGGTTATTTTGTTCCGGCAGTAGTGTTCGTGGCCGTTGTCACATTTATTGTTTGGGCGCTTTTGGGGCCGGAGCCGGCGATGGCTTATGCCTTGCTCAACGCTGTCGCCGTGTTGATTATCGCTTGCCCGTGCGCTCTGGGGTTGGCGACGCCAATGTCGATCATGGTCGGCACGGGACGCGGCGCGACTGCCGGCGTGTTGATCAAGAATGCCGAAGCGCTGGAAGTTCTGGAAAAAATCGACACGTTGGTAGTCGATAAGACCGGCACGCTCACCGAAGGCAAACCACGGTTGGCCGCATTGGTCCCGATCTCGGGTTATAACGAGAGCGACATTCTGCGACTGGCGGCAAGTTTAGAGCGTGGCAGCGAACATCCGCTGGCTGCGGCGATCGTCAGCGGAGCTGAAAAGAAGGGACTAAAGCTGAGCCAGGCGCGGGAGTTTCGCTCGATTACCGGAAAAGGTGTGATTGGCGTCGTCGATGGTAAAAAAGTCGCGCTCGGCAATCGTCGGCTTCTGGAGGATTTGGGCATTGGTGCGAGCGAGCTAATGGATCGCTCGGAAGAGCTAAGAAGAGATGGGCAAACTGTGATGCATATCGTGATCGACAAGGCCGTTGTCGGGCTTGTCGGGGTTGCCGATCCGGTCAAGGCGTCAACGCCGGAGGCGATCCGGCTGCTGCATGATGACGGAGTAAGGATCGTGATGCTCACGGGCGACAACCGCACGACGGCGGAGGCGGTAGCGCGAAAGCTCGGAATCGATGAGATTCAAGCCGAGGTGCTGCCCGAGCAAAAAGGCGAGATTATAAAACGGCTGCAAGCTGAGCGGCGCATGGTGGCGATGGCTGGGGATGGAGTCAACGATGCCCCAGCCCTAGCCCAGGCTCATGTCGGGATTGCGATGGGAACAGGCACCGACGTGGCCATGGAAAGCGCTGGCGTGACTCTGGTCAAAGGCGACCTGCGCGGTATCGCCAAGGCACGCCGCTTGAGCCGCGGCACCATGCGCAACATCCGCCAAAATTTATTTTTTGCATTTGTCTACAATGTCCTGGGAATTCCGGTAGCCGCCGGCGCGCTGTATCCCTTTTTTGGCTGGCTGCTGAGCCCGGTCGTCGCCAGCGCGGCAATGACCTTCAGCTCGGTATCGGTCATCGGCAACGCGCTGAGGTTGAATCGATTACAACTCTAACCGGGAGTTTCTCGCACGTTACGGAGGTCTTGCCCAAGAAACAATCGCCGGGTGTCTAGATTTTGAGCATCCGGGAGAGCGTGGGAGATGATGGCTGTTGAATAGAGTATTGTTTCTATGATGCTGACGAGCCATATTCGCAGTGACGATCTTCGGGAACAGGAGAAAGGCCGGGGCACATAGCACTTCCGGCCCCGGTTTAGAAAGGCGTGCATTTATGGATAAGAACACTCTTACAGTAATCGATAACCGGACCGGGAAGTCTTACGAGATTCCGATCTTCCAGGGGACCAATCCCACATACGGGGCTGCTATCCACGCCTCGGACCTCCGTCAGATCAAAACCTCCGAAGATGACTTTGGTCTCATGAGCTATGACCCTGCGTTCATGAATACAGCTTCGTGTCAAAGTAGGATCACCTTTGTTGACGGTGAGAAAGGAATCCTCAGGTATCGGGGCTACCCGATTGAGGAATTGGCCGAAAAAAGCACCTATCTGGAAACTGCCTATCTGATCCTTTACGGCGAACTCCCCACAGAGGTTCGCTTGAAAGAGTGGGTTCAGAACATCACTTTCCATACGATGATCCATGAGAACATTAAGAAGTTCATGGATGGGTTCCATCACGATGCCCATCCCATGGGCATGCTGGTGAGTACCGTGGCAGCTCTCTCGACATTCTATACCGATGGGAAAAACATCTTCGATCCGCAGTCGCAAAAGAAACAGACCTACCGACTCGTCGGTAAGATGCCGACGCTCGCTGCGTTCGCCTATCGCCATAGTCGAGGGCTCCCCTATGCATATCCCGACAACGACTTGAGCTATACCGGGAACCTCCTCGGCATGCTCTTCAAGATGACCGAGATGAAATATCGGCCCAACCCAGTCCTGGAGCGGGCGCTGGATGTTCTGTTTATTCTCCATGCGGACCATGAGCAGAACTGTGGCACCAATGCGATGCGCAGTGTGGGAAGCTCTCACGTAGATTCGTATTCAGCAGTGGCCGCAGCGGCAGCCGCCCTCTACGGGCCGCTTCATGGCGGCGCCAACGAAGAAGTCCTGCGAATGCTTGCGGAGGTCCGGTCGAAGAATAACGTTCCGGGGTTCATCAAAAAGGTTAAGGCTGGCGAGGGGCGGCTGATGGGTTTTGGCCATAGGGTTTACAAGAACTATGACCCCAGGGCGAAGATCATTAAGCAGGTAGCGGATCAAGTCTTCGAGGTCACGGGCAGGAATCCTCTGCTGGACATCGCGCTGGAGATTGAGCGGATTGCGCTTGAGGACGATTACTTCATCAAGCGCAAGCTCTATCCCAATGTGGATTTCTATTCCGGAATTATTTACCAGGCGATGGGATTTCCGGAAAGGATGTTTCCGGTCCTATTTGCCATTCCGCGCACCTCTGGCTGGGTCGCGCAATGGCTGGAGATGCTTTGCGACCAGCAACAGAAAATCGCCCGACCGAGGCAGGTATATGTAGGATCCGAGGAAAGACGCTACGTAACGATGGAGGAGAGGAATGCAGCATAGCAGTGACTGCCTTGTCAAAAAGCCTAGCGGTGGCATGAAAGGACAGAAGACTTTCCCCAGGTAAAGAAGTATGGGTCAGCGTCGGAATCGCTCGCCGTGCTGGTATTAGCAAGACGGCCCGCCCTTTTCCGGTTGGAAATCGACCAGGTGCTACTGCAATATCGGCGGCAGATTCTAGAAACCGAGTGCGGGCTTAATCGTCAAGGGTTCCGGCTGCCATAAAGTCGACAATTTGGTCAGCCTCGTAACTGGTGCTGGTCCATTGGAGACCGTCTTGTGTTAACTTGCGAATTGCAGCTTTTTATCCATCAGACTTCGGTGTATGCAAAATCTTGTTTAGGGCGGGTTTTTAGCTCGCATCCATAGTGCGATGTGCCCGGATGAATCGTAGGTGTTATAGCCGGTCTTGGACGAAGGGACGGATCTCTTCGTGGGTTGTCATCTTTTCGGTTTCGCTGCTTTTCAATATAGCCGGTCTCTGGGCTGCCGACGGGCTCGTGTTGATTTCCCCTCATTGGGAGGGGATCAGATATGAGTTCGAGCGAGCGTTTGAGGCACGTTACCAGAGCGAGACCGGCCGTACTGTAGGGTTAGAGTGGATTAATGTAGGCGGCTCGTCAGAAACCCTTCGCTATCTTGAGTCGGAATTTAAAAACAAGCCGGCGGGTATCGGTATCGACATCTTCTTCGGTGGAGGGTTTGATCCTTACGTAGCTCTCAAAAACGCCCATCTCCTTGAATCGTACACCTTACCCAAATCGCTCCTGGAAAAAATTCCCCCAAAGTTGGCTGGTGTTCCCCTGTATGATCCGGACCACAGTTGGTATGGCGCCACCTTGGCGGGCTTCGGCATCGTCTATAATAAGGTCGTGCTAGGGCTTACAAAGCTCCCCGTGATCACGACCTGGGAAGACCTAGCAGCGCCGCGCGCGTTCGGCTGGGTGGGGTCTTCGGATCCGCGCAAGAGCGGCAGCGTGCACATGGTGTATGAGATTATCCTGCAGGCATATGGCTGGGAGAAAGGCTGGCGGATCATTACCGGCTTGGGAGCCAATGTGCGGAATTTCACGAATTCGGCGACTCAAACTCCTAAAGACGTAACCATCGGAGAAGTGGCGTACGGATTGGCGATTGATTTTTACGCCTGGGCTCAAGTCAAGGAAGCAGGATCCGATAAGATCGGTTTTGTCATGCCTGATAATTTAACGATCATTACGCCCGATGGTATCGGAATCTTGAAGGGCGCGCCAAACCCAGATGTTGCCAAGGCTTTTATCCGCTTCGTGATGTCTGAGGAAGGTCAAAAGCTGTGGCTGTTGGTCGAAAAAGCCGCAGGCGGCCCGCAGCGTTTCCAACTCAATCGCTTCAGCGTGCTGCCGTCGTTATATGCGCTGTCACCGCAGAGCACTGCGGTAAAGCTCAATCCATTCTCTTGGCGATCGGACTTTGAGTTTGACCCAAAGCTTAGCTCCGAGCGTTGGTCGATTGTCAATGACTTGATCGGTGCCTTGATCATCGATCAAAAGGATCTCCTTACTCGGGCGTGGAAAGAGGCGTTGACTGATGGTTTGAGCGAACAGGAATGGCAGAGGCTGGCGGCTATGCCCATCACTGCGGATGAGGTTTTGGAACTGGCGAAGACGCAGTGGAAGGATCCCGCGTTGCGCAATCAAAAACTCAACGAGTGGAGTCGCTTCGCTCGGAGTAAATACCTGCTGGGTGTCGAGCCACCCAACATACGTTCAGAATGGTATAGCTTGTTCGCCTTTGTTTTTGTCTCGCTCGGCCTGGTAGCGTATAGTTGGAAAAAAGGGAGTTGAAGCCTGGGGCAACAATGATGGTTAGCGTGAAATTTGAGTCTGTCACCAAGATTCTCGGACAGTCCAGGGCAGTGGACAACCTGACGTTAGACACAGACGCCGGCGAGCTGTTCTTTCTTTTGGGCCCGTCCGGATGCGGCAAAACCACGGCGCTCCGCTTGGTCGCCGGGTTTTATACGCCGGACGAAGGTCGAATTCTTTTTAACGGTAAAGATCAGAGCCGGGTGCCACCTCACAAACGCAATACCGGAATGGTCTTTCAAAACTATGCGCTGTGGCCGCATATGGACGTACAAAGCAACGTCGCCTACGGACTTAAAATGCGCCATGTATTAAGAGCCGAGAAAGAGAAGCGGGTTAGACGCGCCCTCGAAATCGTCCACATGCAGCCCTACGCCGAGCGAATGCCGAATCAGCTTTCGGGTGGGGAGCAACAACGCGTCGCTCTCGCCCGAGCCTTGGTTATCGAGCCCGACGTCGTCTTACTGGATGAGCCTTTGTCTAATCTCGACGCGAAGCTGCGAGTGGAGATGCGCATGCAGATCAAGGACATCCACCGTAAAATCGAACGCACGATGATCTATGTTACCCACGACCAAGCCGAAGCGTTATCCATGGCCGATCGGATTGCGGTTATGCGCTGCGGCCGGCTCGTTCAGGTGGGAACGCCGCACGAGTTATACACTCGGCCTGAATCCGCATTTGTCGCCGACTTCATCGGTGGCGCTAATCTATTACGAGGGACGCTGGAAGAGGTAGGCGACCTTTTAACCGTTAAAACTCAAGCCGGCATTGTGCGTGCGAAAAACGGCGTCAAAGGGATAAGGCGAGGCGAGCCGGTTTTTTGTTCAGTGCGGCCGGAATCTCTGCGACTAAAGCCCATCGCAGGCTCTTGCGGTATACCGCCATCCGATTCAACCAACGAGTTACTCGCCGAGGTGCAGAGCATCATGTACCTCGGCGACAATGAACAATACTCCTTGTGTCTTGCGGACGGCGCCATAGTGCGTGCCGTGGAGTACAACCCGAGCACGAGAAAAGCTCAGGTTGGGGACCGACTCGCGCTGCAGTTCGATATCCAAGCTGTGGTCGTGTTAGCCCAGGAGGAGTTGGGTGACTAGCTGGTTGCGCTGCTATGACTTGAACGTCGCGAACGCCGCGGTGCTCATCTTTCTCTGGCTGTTTTTCATCGTCTTCATGCTGTATCCGCTGGGTTACGTTTTCTCCAATGCTTTTTTCACTGTGGAAGGTTTTTCGCTGGTTTTCATGAAACTCATGTTTTCTAGCCCGAACTATACCATCATCCTGGCCAACAGCGTCAATTTGGGCTTGGCTGTAACATTATTTACGACGCTGCTCAGCCTTCCCTTGGCTCTCCTACTCGTGCGCTACAATTTCCGCGGCAAGGGCTTATTGAACGGTCTTATTTTGATACCTATGGTGCTCCCACCTTTCGTCGGGGCGATCGGCATGCGTCAATTGCTCGCGCGCTTTGGATCAATCAATCTGTTGCTGTTGGAACTGGGAATTACAAATCAGCCCATCGACTGGTTGGGCGCCGGGGGTTTTTGGGGTGTGGCGATCCTGGAGGCGCTGCATCTTTACCCAATTATGTACTTGAATCTGGCGGCGGCCCTGGCGAATGTCGATCCTAGCCTCGAAGAAGCGGCCAAGAACATGGGCGCAAATAGCTTCAAGCTTTTTACCACGGTTACTTTTCCTCTGATGCTTCCCGGTTATTTTGCCGGGGCGATCATCGTGTTCATCTGGTCGTTCACCGACCTCGGCACACCGCTTGTTTTTGAATATCGCGAGGTCATTGCAGTGCAGATTTTCAATATGGTTACCGACCTACATCAAAATCCTATGGGCTACGCTCTCGTCGTGGCGGTCATTGCGCTCACGCTTTTTTTCTTTTATCTGTCGAAACGCATTCTTGGCGGAGGGCGCTACGAGATGCTCGGCCGCGGCCATGTATCTTCAGCGGCGCGCGTCGCGTCACCGTCCATAACGGCAATCGCTTATGCTGTGGTCCTAGGCATCTCAGCGTTGGCGCTCATTCCACACCTGGGTGTTTTACTGACGTCAGTGACAAAGCGCTGGTTTTTGAGCGTACTTCCCGCAGAATACACCATGCAATTCTACAAAGAAGTATTCAGCCATGACCTCGCGCTCCTCAGTATCAAAAACAGTCTCTTCCTCAGCAGTCTGAGCACGATCGTCGACGTCGTTCTTGGGGTTACTATCGCTTACCTTTTGACTCGTAAGCGGGTGCCTGGTCGAGATGTGCTCGATACACTTGCCATGCTTCCACTGGCGCTTCCTGGTCTAGTCATGGCCTTTGGTTATGTAGCAGCGTTTTCGGCAACACCGCTCGATGTCCGCGTCAATCCCGTTCCGCTGCTCGTTATTGCGTATGCCGTGCGCCGACTGCCTTATATGGTACGCGCAGCTTACGCCGGCTTTCAGCAAACTAGCGTTGCCCTCGAGGAAGCTGCGGTAAACCTCGGCGCTAGTCCGATGAAGACTCTTTACCAGATCACCTTTCCACTGATATTCGCTAACCTTATTGCGGGGGCGGTGCTATCTTTTTCTTTCGCAATGCTGGACGTAAGCGACAGCCTAATCCTGGCGGTGAAAGAACAAAATTACCCCGTTACCAAGGCTATATACACCCTTCTGGAGCGGATCGCAGATGGTCCCTATATCGCAAGCGCTATGGGTATGCTTGGTCTGTTGCTTTTGGCCGGAAGTCTTTTCGTGGCTGGTCGGTTTTTTGGTCGGCGCATGGGAGAGCTTTTCAGGGCGTGACAGGCTGTTGAAAATAAAGGGGGCGCCCATAGAAGGCTGGGTCAAGAGGCAAAGACGCTCCGATCCGGGCATCGTATTCGTGAGACTCCTTCGTATTAATAGTCGAACGGGACGGAAAGAAGGAGGAGAAGACGGTGAACAAGAAATTTAGGGTCTTCTCCCTATCGAGTGGGTGATTTCGCATGATTTTAGATCGGCTCAAGCATGCAAGTGAGAATCTTCAGGCGCGAGTATTCTTCATCGCGTAGGCCATAACTTTGTCTCTGGATCAGCGCACCTCTCTCTTGTCCGGCTCATTCTGGCAACCAACGCGCTTATCATCTTGATGAGTTTTTTCTTTTGGGTTTTGTTAACCTACATCGATCGTGGCTGGAGTCACTACGCGTTTTACATCTGGTCAGCCATGGTAAGTGTCATCGCGGTGGCTCAATTGTGGACACTCGCCAACCAGATATTTAACCCGGACGAAGGCAAGCGGTTATTTGGGTTGCTTACCGCTGGCGGAACGTTCGGTGGGGCTGCCGCGGGATTCGGCGCTAAATGGACGCTTCACCTCTCGGTTGAGAGCAACCACCTTCTCTGGGTTGTCGCAGGTATCTATCTAACGGCTTCGTTGTTGCTTTGAAGAACTCAGTCGCGCTTAAGAAAAACGTCTCCTGAAAAGGCCGTGGTGTCCGCGAGGAAATGCAAAGGATGAAATGACATTGAGTTTTCCCGGCCAAATATCCGACCCAAAGCCCAGAGCGGATCGATGTTGCAAAACCGGCATGTGGGGCTCCGTTATTACTGCACTATGCTGCTTAACGCCTCTGCTCGTTTTCGTCCTCGGCGGAGTTGGGTTAACGTTCCTGACGCCATATTTGGATTACCTTCTCGTGCCTCTGTTTGCGGTATTTTTGACGGTTGGAATTTACGGCTGGATGCGGGGCGGCCAGATCATCAGGCGGAGATGATCGCCCCACGCAGGGTTAGAGGCTGTAGGAGGCGCCATCGCTGTCTTGTTCCTGCGAACCGCGAGGGCGGTTCTGAGTGAATCCATTCGTGAGTATCGAATTTTAAAGCTTGGTTTGATTTCGGATGATTGATCCTTCATATATAGACGCGATACCATGCGCTTCAGATCCTTCGTCGTTTTTTTTCTGATCCATGGATTTCTGATCTCTCTCTATGGTCGAGTCGAGGCGGAATCTATTTTCCCACTCTTACCGGAGCGAATCGGGAATCTCCGATCATAAGGACGCCGACAATACAGCTCCTGCGGGGGAAAACCATCCGCTGGGCGCTCACAAAGATCAGCACGGTTGCTATCACAGCCATGCGTCTCTTAACTTGCCAGTCACGGTGTCCCTGCCGTTCCCGATCTATTGCTCAAATAACGTTACCGAGACGATTCCGCCTTTCTTTCTGACAATCGCTTTCAGTATCACTCATCCCCCTCGCGCCTAGAGCCTGGTCGTTTCTTTCTTTAGCTTCGAATAACTCGAGTCGTTCTAAGTGTTGTGCGTAAGCGCGGCACGGAAAGAATTCATGCAACATGGCGCAGAAACTCTTGTTGTTTCTTTCGGTGTATATTTATTAGTTCGGTGCTTCTTACGCGATCGGTCAGCAGTCGATCGATATCTCCACCGCTCTCGAAATAGCGCGCAAGAATAATCCCGATTGGAGGGCGGCAGCGCAAGAGGTTGAGATTTGAAGCGGGCGACATTTCCAGCCTTGAAGTCAACGTATCCGTAGTGCGCCACGGCCAATCGCGAAAAGAAACTCTCGATGGAGAGCGGGATCTTGCGCAGGCATTGTTGGAACTGAAACGGCTCATCGGGCTCGAGGAAACGCTGCTTCCGACAGGAGATCTCGGAGTAACGGTTCCGCCAGTTAAACCTAAAGAGATTCTGGACCGGGCTTT
>DATBLC010000403.1:0-4383 GCA_036555515.1 Binatia bacterium | reverse complement strand
AATCGCTCCAATGAGCGAGCTCATCAGCGAGGCCGACATGGCCCGCCCCGCCTCTCCCTGTTTCGCCAGCGGATGCCCGTCGATCACGCTCGCGGCGCAGTCTGACTCCCCGGGAATGCCGAAAAGAATAGAGGTGAGATCCCCGGCGGTGGAAACCACCGATGCCATCCCCAAAAGAAAGGCGAATGCCTGCACCGGCTCCATGCGAAAAACGAACGGGAACATAAGGACTAAGGCTGTACCACTGCCGAGACCCGGCATGATGCCCACGATGAGCCCAATGACAATGCCAATGAGCATGAAGCTGAAGGACGACCATTGAAGCACGCCCAGAAGACCAGTGACCAGCGCCTCGAGCAAAGCTTTGTCCTACCCCAATTAATTCGAGAATGGCGGCGGTTCTAACCAGGCCGTGCAGCTTTTGCCACTCTTTGTTTCAATTCCGGAGAAGTGGAGTTCATTTCTTTGACGATTTTTGTGACCTCTTCCGCCGATACGTGGGAGATTTTCATTTTGCTCTTTTGTGCGTCTGCGAGCAGTTCGCGATCTTTAAGCGCATCAGCAAAGCCTTTTCGCATTACATTCAACATCGGTTGGGGTGTTCCCGGGGAAACAGCGAAAAGTTTTGCGATCGCACCGGGAGCTGCCACCAATCGGAGCATCGTTTTGGCGTCGTTTGACATGGGGAAATCGAGGATGTTGGGAACATTCGGTAGATCCGGATGACGTTCCAGGCCGATCTGCAGGATAGGAATGGCCTCTTTTCTCTGCAGCATATCCGCTGCGGTAACCTTCATCGATTCCCAACCCCAGCAGGCGGCGTCGGCGTCCCCGCTCTGCATGGCGAGGCGCATGTCGGCGGTACCCGGGTAACCTTGAATAATTTTGAAGTTGGCGCCCACGGCTTCGGCGGCGATAACCGGCCTGATATGCGGTGAGTCTCCGGGGACGGTAGACGCAAGTCGTATCGGGGTCGGACTGCGGAGAAATTGTTCCGCCGTAGTAATGTTGGTTTTGGTCATCACCATGCATGCTTGGTGATCTGTTTGTCCCACTCCCAACCACGGGAATTTATCTACGTCGAAATCCGGCCCCGGTAAGCCCAAAATCTTACTGAGCACCAATGCTCCATCCGATGCTACCCAAGTCAGCCCGTCGGGAGTTCCGCGCGAATAGACGTAGTTGAGCGCTACAGCGCCGCCCGCTCCCGTCATGTTGGAGACAATAATGTTGGGATTTCCCGGCAAGTGCCTGGGGAGATGACGCGCGATAATGCGAGTGAGAGTGTCAAAACCGCCGCCAGGGCTATAGCCGACGATGATTCTGACGGTTTTGCCGCTGAGAGATTTCGCGGCTTCGTCACTCGCTGCAACCGCGGCTTGATCAAGAAACGAAGCGATGCTGTAGAGAAGTACAAAAACCCCGATAATTAGATTTCGTAAGCGCCTGCACAGGTTCATCTGTTCATGCTCCTTTCGACTTTGCGGATATGTAGGGATCGGAAGCTAGTTCTGATCGAATATTTCAACTCCAACAGGAAACGCGCCGCTACCGCTGGAGAGCCCCGGGCAGGCCGAGATTGCGACAATGCAGTTCATTTCGGGAACCAGGTCAATATAGTCTCCTTTGAGCGCGTCGGATGGCTCCCAAAAAGTTTTGCTATCCTTCGTGACGCCGGTTTTCATAAAAATGTTGAATGGGTCATGGACGTAATCTTCGGTCAAGCCGAAGGGTTCGATTGCGGCAGCGAGAATCTCCTGACAACCCGGAGTATCGGTGCCCCATCGTTTCCTCCGTCTGACTCGGCTGCATCGTCCCATCAGAAAATCATGGGAGCGGGCACCGCTTTCACAAGGCTTGTGATCGACGGTATCCGCAACAATGGTAAACATGTGACGTTCCCACGGGGCGCAAGTCCATAGTTTGCTTCCAACGGTCACATGAATTCCTTCCTCCCTTCTGGTTACCGAGGAACCAAGATATTCTTTGGGATTCTCGGCATTGAAAGCGTCAAAATCGACGACCTGAGGGCCTTCCGGCTGAGAAATCCTCAGCAGTTGCCCTTTGTTAACGCGAAACGCTTTGCCTGTCGCCTTCGGCACCAAGAACTTTTCGACGGTTCGCATAGAAGCACCTCCCTTAAATTGGCTATCGGGTCCGACGATCATATCTTTTCAGAAAATCTTCGTGATGTGGCAAAGACATGGATCGCACAACGATAAGAATCGATCGAGAACGCAGTTTCAAGTCGCTTGTATTATGGAAGTCCATAGCGGGTCAAGGTGTGAAAGTTAAATTCAGTGGTCATTCCATTTGAAATCACGACAACCAGATGATAAGGCCACAGCACGTCTTGGCGATCATTACGAGTCCTTTGCGGAAACTGCTTTGACGGTGTTCTACGACTTAATGCCTAATTCAAGTTGTTCCTGAAACTCTCATGTTTAGGGGGTCGGAGGTGATCGGTATGAGGAAAACATCCGTGTATTTGATAGCCGGAGCTTTATTCGCGGCGACCATTCTTCCGCGCGCGATCCAAGCCCAGGGTGTGGACGTGGCGGCGGCAAAGAAAGACGGCAAAGTTGTCGTGTATGGTAGCGTCGTGCCGCAAGCAATGGAGCAATTGCATAAAAGCTTCGAAAAAAAATATGGAATCAAAGTGGAGTACTGGCGAGGATCTTCGACAGCGGTGGCGGAGCGCGTGCAGACGGAATGGCGCGCCGGGCGACCCGGCTTCGATGTGGTCGAGTCGAGCTGGGACGTAATGCTCTTGCTGAAAAATGAGGGAATTTTCGGGCGTTATATCCCACCGTCTTCCGAAAGGTTCCCTGAGCATTTCAAGGAAAAAGATGCGCTCATCACGCCTTGGCGCATTTTGCCAATCAGCATCCTGTATAATACGGACTCGGTCAAGTCGGGCGACGCTCCCAAATCGCTGGAAGATCTCTTGAATCCGAAATGGAAAGGAAAAATTAGTATTCCGGATCCTTCACGTCACACGACAACAGCAAAATTTCTTTGGAATTTACAAAAACTGATGGGAGAAAAATGGCGTGACTACGCCAAGGCCTTGGCCGCCCAACAACCGCTTTTGGTCGAGTCCCTGGCGCCGGTAACGCCGGCCATTATCAAAGGAGAAGCGCTTGTCGGCATTGCCTACATCAAATTTGTTCAACAGTACAAGGGCCCGGTTTTTTATGTCTCGCTGGAAAAATATCTTTCCGATCCAAACCATTTGGCGCTAGGAGCAAAGGCGGTGCGCGCAAACGCGGGGCGTCTGTACATCGAATACGCGGTCTCTGGGGAAGGGCAGAAAATCATCGCTCAGGACGGCGAGTTTGTGTTATCCCCTGGCGTATATCCGCCCATCCGGGGTGCTGATAGGGTCGCCCCTAAAATGGTCCCCATGGATAACCCAACTGCCGAGGAGGCTAAGGCTTTGAGTAGCGAGTTTCGTCAGATATTTTTCGCCAAATAACAGCGGTGATGGGCTTAATCGACCACCAACAGAGTGAAATAAACAGTCCCGAGGAGGCAAAACGATGGAAGAACGAATAGTCTATCTTAATGGTGCTTTCATGCCGGAGAGCGAAGCGAAAGTTTCTGTTTTGGACAGCGGGTTCAATGCTGGCGACGGGGTGTACGATGTTACCCGCACTTTCCGACACAAACCGTTTTCCCTGAGAGAGCACACGGAGCGTCTATTCCGGTCACTTCAATACACTCGCATTAACTGCGGCATGTCCGTAGACGAGATGGAAAGCAAAACCCTGGAAGTGTTGGAACGCAACAAATCGCTTCTGCTCGAGAACGAAGATTATGCGCTCTGGCAAGTCGTCAGTCGTGGTGTCCGCTCGGCAAGGGGCAATCGCGTGAGCGGCGGAGCTACGGTGGCCATCTATCCCGTGATCGTCAATTTCCCCGAGTTTGCGAGCTTTTATGTCGAGGGCGCGCCCATCGTGATTCCCGCTACACGCCGAATCCCGCCACAGTGTCTGGAGGCGAAGGCAAAGATCACCAACAAAATGAATCACAACATGGCGGTCTTTGAGGCCAAACAGGTTGATCCACGAGCCATTCCGCTCATGCTTGATATCGACGGTAACCTGAGCGAGACCAGCGCCCACAATTGCTTTCTGGTTATAGATGGTAAGCTCTGCACGCCGTCGGATAGAAATGTTCTCGGGGGTATTACGAAATCGGCGATTTTCAATATAGCCAAGCAGTTGGGAATCGAAATCCTCGAAGGAGACTTTACTCCGTACGATCTCTACAACGCTCAGGAAGCGTTTCTGGCGAGTACCAGTCCGACGTTCATTCCAGTTAAAACGGTCAACGGAGTCACCATCGGCAACGGAGCCCCGGGACCAGTAACGCTTCGCC
>DATBLC010000402.1:0-2515 GCA_036555515.1 Binatia bacterium | reverse complement strand
AGTTCACACTTCTCCGATGGCACGGTGCATGCTCTATCCCGCTTTTAGAAATGAAATGACATGAGGTCGCTATGAAAAAAATTGAAAAAATTTTGGTTCCCACTGACCTTTCAGAAAAATGCTAACCGTGGGCAGAGCGGTGGAGGCGAGTTCATCTAAAAATCGCCATCATACGCGATCCCAGCCGGCCGGAACCGTGTTACCAGCTGGGCGCGCTTTGCGAGGCGGAAGGACGAGCGAGTCATGCCGTGCAGTACTATTACATGGCGCTCGAAGCAGACCCTACATTCGAGCCGGCGAGCGCCGCCCTCACCCGACTCGGACGCCTAAAAACTACCCCCGCGGCCTGACGCGAAGCCAAACCTGCACGTGCTTTTCTTTTGTTTCTCCTTCCTTTATTGATGTTCTTTGAAGCCTTCTGGTGACAGAGACGGGACGATGAAAGCAGCGGAGCTGTTTGTAAAATGCCTCGAGAATGAAGGGGTCGAATATATTTTCGGCGTGCCGGGCGAGGAGAACGTCGACATCATGGACGCGCTTCTCGAGAGCCCGATCAAGTTCATCACCACGCGTCATGAGCAAGGCGCCGCCTTCATGGCCGATGTTTACGGTCGCCTCACCGGCAAAGCGGGCGTGTGTCTTTCGACGCTAGGTCCCGGTGCCACTAATCTCATCACGGGTGTAGCCGACGCGGATATGGACCGAGCGCCCCTGGTCGCAATAGCCGGCCAGGGCGCCACAACGCGCATGCACAAGGAGAGCCATCAGATTCTCGACTTGGTGAATATGTTCGAGCCTATCACCAAGTACGCAACCCAGATTCGTGAGCCAGAGATCGTCACCGAGATAGTGCGCAAGGCGTTTAAGGTCGCGCAAACCGAGAAACCTGGGGCTTGCTTCATCGACTTTCCTGAAAACATCGCCGCCGCCGAAGTTTCCGGCAAAAAACCCATCGAAGTGCAGAAGCCCTACACTTCGGCGCCGCCGGAATTCAAAATTGAGCAAGCGGCCAGAATAATCTCACAAGCGAAGTGCCCGATCATCTTGGCCGGGAACGGCGTGGTCCGGGCGGGAGCTTCCGAATCTCTGGTGAGTTTCGCCGAGGTGCTGCACATCCCGGTTGCGACAACGTTCATGGCCAAGGGTGTGATTCCGTTTTCCCACGAGCTCTCGCTCGGCACCGTCGGCCTCAAAGCAAAGGATTTGGTGTCGTTCGGTTTCAGTAGGTCAGACGTGGTGGTTTGCATCGGCTATGACATGGTCGAGTATCATCCGGAGCATTGGAATCCTGACGGCAACAAATGCATTGTCCACATCGACGTCCTGCCGGCGGAAGTGGATGAACACTACATCGTCGAAGTGGGCGTCTTGGGGGACCTCGGGGAAGCGCTGCGCGCCATCGCCTGGAAGGCGAAACCGCAGAAAGGTTACTCGCTGCGACCGTTGCGCCAAGCGATCGTTCGCGAAATGGCTGAATTCGCCGACGATCAGAGTTATCCAGTAAAGCCTCAGAAGATCGTTGCGGACCTGCGCCAGGTACTCGCCGCCGACGACATTGCCATTTCGGACGTGGGTGCGCACAAGACGTGGATGGGGCGCATGTACCAAGCGGAGCGGCCGAACACATGCATTATCTCGAACGGCTTTGCCTCCATGGGGATCGCCGTCCCGGGAGCCATCGCTGCCAAGCTTGCCTATCCTGATCGGAAAGTAGTGGCAGTCACAGGCGACGCCGGTTTCATGATGAACTCACAGGAGATCGAAACCGCGCTTCGCATCGGCACACCGTTCGTCATTTTGATCTGGAACGATTCGGAGTATGGTCTCATCACCTGGCACCAACTGCGCCGCTTCGGGCGGCCCAGTCATGTTCGGTTCAAAAATCCGGATTTCGTGAAGTACGCGGAGAGCTTCGGGGCCAAAGGTTATCGCGTGGAGCGGGCCCAGGAACTTATTCCAATCCTCCGAGAGGCGCTCGCAGAAAAAACCGTAACAATTGTCGATTGCCCGGTGGATTATTCTGAAAACATGAAGCTCACTGAGAAACTCAAGGTTCTTCCATCACCCGTTTAAGCAAACGCGGGCGTTACCCCGCGCGCCGATACAGCGCGAGCGCCTGAATCGCCTGCGAGTGTTTCTTGGTCGCGCGTCAGATCGCCTTCGCAATCACCCGATCGCCAGCAAGATCGTTGAATCCAAGGTCGCTCATGCCCATCGCAACACCTGGGGAGGAACTATGCCCGAATCAGCTATAGATGCAGCTGAATTGTACGACGTATGGCCGGTTCTCTCTCAAGACGAGCGGGTTGAAGGGTTCGAATTGCTCAAGCGAGAAGCTGCGGATGCTTTCTTCCTGCAATTGAGCGCGCGCGACCGCGCTCAACTCGTCCTGTCCCTGCCTCCCGGTGAACGCCGTCTCTGGATGAGATTACTGGCGCCGGACGACGCGGTAGATGTCATCCAAGAAACTCCCGTGGAGAAGCGTGAAGCGCTGTTGGCCCTCTTCGACGAGATA